>NZ_JBSFGJ010000101.1:0-25686 GCF_053596515.1 Nonomuraea sp. NPDC001684 | reverse complement strand
GCTGCAGCCCGGCGGCCGGCAGCAGCAGCGTGACGTGCCGGGCGGTGGAGAACGCCTTCGTGTAGACGGCCAGCGTCAGGGCGGTGAAGGCGGCGATGATCGCCAGGAGCGCGGCGCCGTGTCTCATCCGGCCAGCCTCACCGTCGTGGTCGTGCCCCAGATGGCCAGGCCGAGCAGGAGGTTGGCGACGTTGACCGTCACCAGCACCGCGCGCACGGCCCGCCCGACCGCCACCCCGACCCCGGCCGGCCCGCCGGTGGCGTGGAAGCCGTGGTAGCAGTGGATGAGGATCACCAGGACGGCGAAGACCATCGCCTTGCCGAAGGACCACAACACGTCGTAGGGCGACAGGAACAGCTCGAAGTAGTGGTCGTAGGTGCCCGTGGACTGGTCGTGCAGCACGGTCACGATCAGGCGGGTGGCGACGTAGGAGGCGAGCAGGCCGAGCACGTACAGGGGCATGACGGCGGCGAAGCCGGCGATCAGCCGCGTGGTGACCAGGAACGGCACCGGCGGGACCGCCATGACCTCCAGCGCGTCGACCTCCTCGCCGACCCGCATCGCGCCGAGCTGGGCGGTGAACCCGCAGCCCACGGTGGCCGACAGGCCGATGGCGGACACCAGCGGGGCGATCTCGCGGGTGTTGACGTAGCTGGACAGGAAGCCGGTGAAGGCCGAACCGCCGATGCGGTCGAGGCCGGTGTAGCCCTGCAGGCCGACCTCGGTGCCGGTGAAGAAGGTCATGAAGGCGACGATCGTCATCGTGCCGCCGATCACCGCCAGGCCGCCGCTGCCCAGCCCGACCTCGGCCAGCAGCCTGAGCACCTCGCGCCGGTGGCGCGCGCCGGCCGGGAGGGCCCTGATCGCCCTGGCGTAGAACTCGCCCTGCCGGTCGAGCGCCCTCATGACCGCACCAGCTCGTTGTGGACCGCGCTGATCAGGAAGTTCTCGGCGAACAGCAGCAGCGCGGCGAACACCACGGCCTGGTTGACCGCCTCGCCGACGCCCTTGGGGCCGCCCGCCGCGCCCAGCCCCTTGTACGCGGCGACGAGCCCCGTCGTGACCCCGAAGACCAGCGCCTTGCCCTCCGACACCCACAGGTCGGAGACCTCGGCTAGGGCGTTGAACGACTGCAGGTAGGCGCCGGGCGAGCCGCCCTGGACGACCACGTTGAACAGGTAGCCGGCGACCAGCCCGACCGTGACGACCAGGCCGTTGAGCAGCGGCGCCACCAGCGCGCACGCGGCGACCCTGGGCACGACGAGCCGGTGGAGCGGGTCGACCGCGAGCACCTCCATGGCGTCGATCTCGTCTCTGATCCGGCGGGCGCCGAGGTCGGCGCAGATCGCGCTGCCGGCCGCGCCCGCGATCATCAGCGCGGTCACCACCGGGCCCGCCTCGCGGACGATGCCGAGCACGGCGGTGGCCCCGGTGAAGGACTGGGCGCCGAACTGGCGGATCAGGTTGCCGGTCTGCATCGCGAGCACGGCCCCGAAGGGGATGGCGACCAGGGCGGTGGGCAGGGCGCTCACGCTGACGATGAACCACGCCTGCCGGACGAGCTCGCGCACCTGGAACGGCCGTCGCGCGGCGGCCCTGGCGGTGTCGAGCGACATGGCGACGAACCGCCCGACCTCCGCCGTCACCATGTGCGGCCGGTCGAACGCATGCGGTCACCGTCATGGGCCGCGTGGAAGTGCTTCTCGGTCGGATTCATGATCTAGGCGACGCCGTCCGCGTGCGCGGCGACCAGCCTGGGGTACTCCTCCAGCCAGTTGCGGCCGCGTTCGTCCACGAACGAGCCCTGCGGCGGGATCACGCCGTGGGCCGCCAGCCACCGGCCGGGCGGCTGCTGCGACCGGCGCAGCACGTTGCCGCTCGGCATGAGCTGCGGCGGGATCGGCGGCAGCCCGCCGGGGTCGTGGCCCATCCTGGCCTCGGCCTCCAGCTCGGAGACGTCCTTCTCCTCCGACATGCCGATCGGGCCGTGCCTGCGGGCGTTGAGGAACTGCCGCACCACCGGCTCGTCGCTGGACAGCAGCATCTCGCGCGGCCCGAACATGACCAGCTCGCGGCGGAACAGCAGCCCGATGTTGTCGGGGACCGTGCGGGCGGTGTTGATGTCGTGGGTGACGATCAGGAACGTGGCCTCGATGTCGGCGTTGATGTCGACGATCGTCTGGTTGAGGAAGGCGGTGCGGACCGGGTCGAGGCCGGAGTCGGGCTCGTCGAACAGGATGATCTCGGGGTCGAGCACCAGCGCCCTGGCCAGGCCGGCGCGTTTGCGCATGCCGCCGGAGATCTCGCCGGGCAGCTTGCCCTCGGCGCCGGCCAGCCCGACCAGGTCGATCTTGTCCATCACGATCCGGCGGATCTCGGCCTCGGTCTTCCTGGTGTGCTCGCGCAGCGGGAAGGCGATGTTGTCGTAGAGGTTGAGCGAGCCGAACAGGGCGCCGTCCTGGAACAGCACGCCGAACAGCCGGCGCAGCTCGTAGAGCTTGCGTTCGGGGCAGCTCGCCAGGTCGTGGCCGTCGATCCAGATGTGGCCGCGGTCGGGACGCAGCAGGCCGACCAGCGTCTTGAGGAAGACGGACTTGCCGGTGCCCGACGGGCCGAGCAGCACCGAGATCTCACCCGCGGGCAGCGTGAGCGAGACATCCTCCCAGATGACCTGCCGACCGAACGACTTGGTCAACCCCTCGACCACGACCTCGACGCCCACTGGCCACCTTCCCGATCACAGGGAGCACTCAGGGGATAACGTGCCGCACACTTTACTTCCAGGATGGACCCGCGGTGGCGGCGTTCCGAGGAACTGGAGCCGGTTCCAATAACTTGTTACCTGGTGCTGTCGGGTCCGGTAAGAGCGCGCAGGCTCGGGCGCAGCAGCCGGGCGATGCGCTCCGGCGGGGCGTCGCGCAGTTCGGGCAGTTCGAGCAGCTGGTGGCCGACGGTCACGCCGAGCAGGATCGTGGTCATCAGGGCCGCGCGCAGGCGGGCGTCCTCGCCGGGGATCGAGGCGGCGAGCCTGTCGACCTGCCGGGCGAGCGCCTCGCGGGCCGCCGTGCCCGCCTCGGGGTGGGTGAGCATCGAACGCATCATCGCCAGCGAGCCCTGGGGCAGCTCGCCCATCTTCACGTCGAGGGTGCCGAGCAGGTGCTCGACCAGCTCCTCGGGGGTGGCGGCGGCCTCGGGGGCGGGCGTGGCGCGCACGGCGGCCCTGAAGAGCTCCTGCTTGTTGCCGAAGTACTGCATGACCAGGGCCGGGTCGACCTCGGCGGACTTCGCGACCGCCCTGATGGTGGCGCGCTCGTAGCCGACTTCGGCGAACAGCGCCCTGGCCGCGTCGAGGATCCTTCCCTCGGTTCTGCGCCGCCGTTCGGCACGGGGAAGCACTCGCTCGCTCACGGTCCGACTCTACCTGTGTTGACCGTTCGCCCGGATTCGCTCTACGCTCGTTGAGTCAACGAGTGTTGAGCGAGATGTGAGGGGTTGTGGTCATGACCGTCGAGGAGATCGTCGGCGCCTTCCACGGCGCGATGCTGCGCAAGTCGGCCGACGAACTGGCCGACCTGTACGCGGAGGACGGCAGGCACGAGTTCCCGTTCGGCGGGCTGCCGCCGTACGAGGGGCGGGAGGCGGTGCGGGCGGGGTACCGGGCGTCCTGGGGCGCCTCCCCCGCCGTGCCGCAGCAGGTGGAGCGGGTCGCGTTGCACCGTACGGACGATCCCGAGGTGGTGGTCGTCGAGCAGAACGCGCACGTCAAGGTGGGTGAGCGGGCGATCACCGTCCCGGGGCTGCTGATGCTGCGGATCAGGGATGGCCGGATCGTCCACTGCAAGGACTTCATGGACGCGAGCGCCATCGCCAAGGTCCGCGAGGCCGCCCACGGGATCACTTCGGGGTGAGGTCGAGAACCGCGATGAGCCGCCGGTTGGCCGGGCGATGAGACGCGGAGGAGAATGTCCCGTTACATGCGAAAAGAGGCGGTCACACCCGGCACCAGGGTGTGTCCGCCTCTTCCGAAGAGCTGTGTGAAGTGGGAAGTTACTTCACGGTCACGGTGGCGCCGGCGCCCTCGAGGGCAGCCTTGGCCTTCTCCGCCTGCTCCTTGTTGACCTTGCCGTCGAAGACCGGCTTGGGAGCGCCGTCCACCAGGTCCTTGGCCTCCTTGAGGCCCAGGGACGTGAGGGCGCGGATCTCCTTGATGACCTGGATCTTCTTGTCGCCGGCGGCCTCGAGGATGACGTCGAACTCGTCCTGCTCCTCAACGGCGGCGGCCTCGCCACCGCCACCGGCGGCGGGGGCGGCGGCGACCGCGACGGGGGCGGCGGCCTTGACGTCGAAGACCTCTTCGAAGTTCTTCACGAACTCGGACAGCTCGAGGAGGGTCATCTCCTTGAACGCGTCGAGCAGCTCGTCGTTGCTGAGCTTCGCCATGATGCTTTTCCTTACGTTTAGGACTTGCAGAAAACTAGGAACGGGACCGCGGAAGTTGCGGCAACCCCCGTATTACTCGCCCGCTTCTTCGCGCTTGGCACGAAGGGCGTCGGCCAGCTGAGCCATCTGCGTGGGCAGCGCGGCGAAAACCGCGGCGGCAGCGCTCTGCTTCGCCTTGAGAGCACCGGCGAGCTTAGCGAGGAGGACCTCGCGGGACTCGAGGTCGGCGAGCTTGGTGATCTCGGTGGCGTCGAGCGTCTTACCGTCGAGCACACCACCCTTGATCACCAGAAGGGGATTGGCCTTGGCGAAGTCACGCAGACCCTTGGCCGCCTCGACAACGTCGCCGTTGACGAAGGCGATCGCGGTCGGGCCCGTGAGCAGGTCGTCGGGGAACGACAGACCGGCTTCGTTGGCCGCGATCTTGGTCAGGGTGTTCTTCGCCACGGCGAACTTCGCATTCTCACCAAGAGCAACGCGCAGCTGCTTGAGCTGAGCGACGGTGAGACCGCGGTACTCGGTCAGAACGGCGGCGCTGCTGCCTTCGAACTCGCTCTTGAGCTCGGCAACGGCTGTCGCCTTATCCGCCCTCGCCATGGGCCTCCTTCCAGGTGTGCCGCCGGCGAAGGCCCCTGGAAATGAGAACAGCCCCGGGCGCAGGGGCGCACGGGGCTCACATATGGAACTGCACCATATGGGAAACTCGCATCACACCTGCGCGGGCCGTCCACAGAACGTGGATCCTTCGGTCGCCAGGACTGATGCACCTGACGACGACCGGCGGTCTTCGGCAACGACCAGAGTACGTGCTGGTCGCCGAGTTTCCAAATCGGTTCTCAGTTGACGGTCGTCTTCGGCAGCTCACCGACCTGGTCCGCGGGCGGGGCCTCGACCTTCACGGGCTCGTTGAAGCCCTTGAACAGCAGGGTGGCGTCCAGCGTCGCGCCCTCCTTGGAGCCGTTCAGGGTGAGCTTGCGGGGCAGGCCGTCGCCGGCCACCCAGATGTCGAACTTGACGTCCTTGAGCTCGGCGAGGTTCGTCCTGGCCTGCTGCTGCTTGTCGGCGGGCAGCTGGCCGACGGCGGCGTCCACGGGGAACGTGCCGCTGTAGTGGGT
This sequence comes from Nonomuraea sp. NPDC001684, assembly GCF_053596515.1. Taxonomy (NCBI): domain Bacteria; kingdom Bacillati; phylum Actinomycetota; class Actinomycetes; order Streptosporangiales; family Streptosporangiaceae; genus Nonomuraea; species Nonomuraea sp. NPDC001684. The sequence continues at coordinate 20,131 of NZ_JBSFGJ010000101.1, read as the reverse complement.
GGTGTCCGCGCCGTTGACGCTCTCGGTGCCGACCTGCTTCACGTCCTTGGACACGGTGACCAGCTTGGTCACGTTGGCGAGGTCGAACTGCTGGATCTGGCTGAGGTACTGGTTGACCTGGTTCTGGTCGCCCACTTCGTTGAGCGCGACCTTGATCCACGGCTTGGTGGCGCCGACGAGCTGCTTGAGCGCCTCGACCTTCACATAGACGGTGTCGCCCTGCAGGACGGCGCGCACGCCGCCCGGCAGGTTCCGGCCGCCCATGTCGACGGTGTCGAGGGTCAGGTCGACGGCGAGCTGGGGCTTGCTCTGATAGAGCATGCGTCCCTGCACCTTGCCGTTGCCTTCTTGGGGGTGCGTCACGTTCGCGACGGCGTCCACCGTGTAGCTGGTGACCTCTGCGGTCTTCTGCGCGGCCTGCGCGAGCACCTCTGAGGCGGCCAGGTTGACCTGGATGGGCTGCACGTTCGTACCGCACCCGGCGACCGAGGCCGCGATGAGAGCAGCTCCGGCCACGGCGGTGGCGAGACTTATCCTGCGCTTCAGCATGTTTTGACCCTACGGTTGGCTTGTCCCATCGTGGCGACTTCCCCGCATAAATCGGGGAAAACCCAGGGTTCTCCCCCACAGGCTGTGCACGATTTCTGCACAACCCCGCTCACCTGGAGAGATCGTCCGGGCCGAAAAACCCGGACGAAACAGCTCCGCCCCAGTGCCTGGCGGCACCCGGACAAAGCGAAAGGCCCCCGCCTGAGACAGGCGGGGGCCTTTCGAAGAACGTGCGGCCGTTACGCGTCGAGCTCGGCGGTCAGGCCACGGGTGAGGTTGGGGTCGACGGGGACGCCGGGGCCCATGGTGGTGGAGAAGGTGACCTTCTTCAGGTAACGCCCCTTGGCCGCCGACGGCTTGAGACGCAGCACCTCGTCAAGGGCGGCGGCGTAGTTCTCGATGAGCTGACGCTCGGGGAACGACGTCTTGCCGATGATGAAGTGCAGGTTGGCCTGCCGGTCGGTGCGGAACTCGATCTTGCCGCCCTTGATCTCCGTCACGGCCTTGGCGACGTCGGGCGTCACGGTGCCGGTCTTGGGGTTGGGCATGAGACCGCGCGGGCCGAGCACGCGGCCCAGACGGCCGACCTTGCCCATGAGGTCAGGGGTGGCGACCACGGCGTCGAACTCATTGAGCCGGTTGCCCTTGGCGATCTCGTCGATCAGCTCGTCGGCGCCGACGATGTCGGCGCCCGCCTCGCGGGCTGCCTCGGCACGGTCACCGGTCGCGAAGACCAGGACCCGGGCGGTCTTACCGGTGCCGTGCGGGAGGTTGACCGTGCCGCGCACGATCTGGTCGGCCTTGCGAGGGTCGACACCCAGCCGCAGCGCCACTTCCACGGTGGCGTCGAACTTGGTGGTCGACGTCTCCTTGGCCAGCTTCGCGGCGTCGGCGGGCGTGTAGAGCTTGTCGCGGTCGACCTTGGCCGCCGCGTCCTTGTGCGCCTTGCTGCGCTTCATGTCTGTCTCCTTGTGGTACGCGGGCCGGGACCCGGCCCTCCCACGGATCTGGGAAAGGTCTTAGTCGGCGATCGTGATGCCCATCGACCGGGCGGTGCCGGCGATGATCTTCTCTGCAGCCTCGACGTCGTTGGCGTTGAGGTCGGGCATCTTGGTCTCGGCGATGCTGCGCAGCTGCTCGCGCGTCAGCCGGCCGACCTTGTCCTTGTGGGGGACGGCGCTGCCCTTGTCGAGACCCAGGGCCTTCTTGATCAGCTCAGGCGCCGGGGGCGTCTTCGTGATGAAGGTGAAGCTGCGGTCCTCGAAAATGGTGATCTCAACGGGGATGATGTTGCCCCGCTGGGACTCCGTGGCAGCGTTGTACTGCTTGACGAAGTCCATGATGTTGACGCCGTGGGGACCGAGGGCGGTACCGACCGGCGGAGCGGGCGTGGCCTGGCCAGCGGGGAGCTGGACCTTGACGAGCGCCGCGATCTTCTTCTTCGGAGGCATGAGTCCTTCTCCGGGTCCTGATCGTGATGCTGTCCGGACGCGGATGCGCCCGGACATGTCGGAAGGCCACCCTTCGCGAAAGGCGGCCGACCGAACGTCTAAGTGTAGGTGATCGTCTTAGATCTTCGAGACCTGGTTGAACGAGAGCTCGACCGGGGTCTCACGACCGAAGATCGAGACGAGCACCTTGAGCTTCTGCGACTCGGGGCTGATCTCGCTGACCGAGGCGGGCAGGGTGGCGAAGGGGCCGTCCATGACCGTGACGGACTCGCCGATCTCGAACTCGACCGTGGGGCCGCTGGCCGCCTTGGTGGTGGCCTTCTTGGCCTCCTCGGTCGGCTCGGGCGCCAGCAGCTTGGCGACCTCGTCGAGGCTGAGCGGGCTCGGCTTGTTGGACAGGCCGACGAAACCGGTCACGCCGGGCGTGTTGCGCACGGCGGCCCAGGACTCGTCGGTCAGCTCCATGCGCACCAGGACGTAGCCGGGCAGCACGCGCTCCTTGACCGGGACCTTCTTGCCGCTCTTGAACTCCTGGACGGTGTGCGTGGGCACCTCGACCTGGTAGATGTAGTCCTCCATGTTGAGCGACACGTTGCGGCTCTCGATGTTGGACTTCACGCGGTTCTCGTAGCCGGCGTAGGAGTGGATCACGTACCACTCGCCGGGGAGCCCGCGCAGGGAGCTCTTGAACTCCTCGACCGGGTCGACGTCGGGCAGGATCTCGGCCTCCGCGTCGGCGGGGGCCTCCTCCGACTCTTCGACCTCGTCGGTCTCGTCGGCCTCCTGGAGAGCCGCCTCGACGCCTTCGTCGCGAGCCTCACCCAGCTCGTCGCCCCATTCGTCGGTGGCCTCTCCCAGCTCGTCGTCGCCCCGCTCGTCGCGGGGTTCCTCGGCCGGAACAGAAGACTCGGACACGTGACCTTTCCTCATTTCCTCGAATCGAATGGTGTCGCCGTCAGCCGACACCACACGGTGTCGAGCTAGGCGGGATCACTCCCCGCCGAAGACGCGGAGGACGGCCCAGCCCAGAGCGGCGTCGAGCCCATAAACGATCGCCACCATGATCAGAACGAATACCAGAACGACCGTGGTGTAGGTGATGAGATCCTTGCGTGTCGGCCAGATGACCTTGCGGAGCTCGTTGACGACCTGCCGGTAGAAAAGGGCAGGTGAAGTGCGTGTCTTCTTCTCGCCACTGGGCTTGCCTGCGGTCTCGCCGCGCGTGTCGATCGCCACAGTCCTCACCTGAATCTGTCGTATCCAACGCAGTTTTGCGGCGCGCTTACACGCCATTATTGCGCGGACCGCACTCGCAGGGCACGAGGGACTCGAACCCCCAACCGCCGGTTTTGGAGACCGGTGCGCTACCAATTGCGCCAGTGCCCTATGTCGTCAACCACACTACCCTGATTGACTCACTGCCTGGACCGAACCGCTCGCCGACATGCGGCGGAAGGACCAGGCGAAAGCATACGGGGGATTGCCCGGTACGTCGAACCCAAACCTGATCGCCCAGGTCACGCCCGCGTGGGAGCATGGGAGGCATGTCCACGCGACCCCGTATCTCCGCAAGAATCTCCGCGATTTCCGAGTCCGCCACGCTCGCGGTGGACGCCAAGGCGAAGGCGATGAAGGCCGCCGGCCGCCCGGTCATCGGCTTCGGCGCCGGCGAGCCCGACTTCCCGACGCCCGGCTACATCGTCGAGGCGGCGGTCGAGGCGGCCCGCGACCCGCGCAACCACAAGTACACGCCGGCGGGCGGCCTTCCCGAGCTGAAGCAGGCCATCGCCGACAAGACGCGGCGCGACTCCGGCTACTCCGTCGAGCCGTCCCAGGTGCTCGTCACCAACGGCGGCAAGCAGGCCGTCTACGAGGCGTTCGCCACGCTGCTCGACCCGGGCGACGAGGTCATCGTGGTCGCCCCCTACTGGACGACCTACCCCGAGGCGATCAAGCTGGCCGGGGGCGTGCAGGTCGACGTGGTGACCGACGAGTCCACGGGCTACCTGGCCGGCGTCGAGCAGCTCGAAGCGGCCCGTACCGAGCGCACGAAGGTGCTGCTGTTCGTCTCGCCGTCCAACCCGACGGGCGCGGTCTACTCGCGCGAGGAGACCGTGGCGATCGGCCGGTGGGCGGCCGGGCACGGGCTGTGGGTGGTCACCGACGAGATCTACGAGCACCTGGTCTACGGCGGCGCCGAGTTCACCAGCATCGCCACGGCCGTGCCGGAGCTGGGCGACCGGGTCGTGATCCTCAACGGCGTGGCCAAGACGTACGCGATGACCGGCTGGCGGGTGGGCTGGCTGATCGGCCCGTCCGACGTGGTCAAGGCCGCCGCCAACCTGCAGTCGCACGCCACCTCCAACGTGGCCAACGTGTCGCAGAGGGCCGCGCTGGCCGCGGTCTCCGGCGACCTGTCGGCCGTGGCGGAGATGCGGTCGGCCTTCGACCGGCGGCGCCAGACCATGGTGCGGATGCTCAACGAGATCCCGGGCGTGTTCTGCCCGGAGCCGAAGGGGGCGTTCTACGCGTACCCGTCGGTCAAGGAGCTGCTGGGCAAGGAGCTGCGCGGCCGGCGGCCCGGGTCTTCGGCGGAGCTGGCCGAGCTGATCCTGGAGGAGGCCGAGGTGGCGGTCGTGCCGGGCGAGGCGTTCGGCACCCCCGGCTACTTCCGGCTGTCCTACGCCCTCGGTGACGACGATCTGGTCGAGGGCGTCAGCCGGATGGCCAAGCTGCTGTCCGAGGCTCACTGAGCGGCTTACGGGGCGCCCCCGCCGGCCTTCCGGGGCCGCGGCGGGGCGCCTGACGCCAGCTCGGGAAGCGGCTCGGGGAAGCGGCTCGGGGAAGCGGCTCAGGAGGCGGCGGGTCTGACGGCGGCGGCGGTCTGGCGGAGCTGGGCGGTCATGCCGGGCGTGGCGGCGAGGTAGACGGCCGTGCCGGGGCTCTCCAGCCACATGAAGTTGCGCAGGCCGTCGCGGCTCGTCCAGCGCAGCGCGGGTTTGCCGCGGTAGGCGGTCAGGGTCGAGCGGGCCACCAGCGTGGCGAACTGCTCGGCCGTCCGCACGCCGCACACCACGCCCACCCGTAGTTGCTCGTCCTCGTCGTCGCGCCACGTCACGCCCCTGACCGTGAGCCGCCTGGCGAGCGCGCCCAGGCGGCCGAAGGTGCCGGAACGGGCCAGGGGCGGGGGCGCGCCGGGGATCTCCAGCCTGGTCGATCCGCAGGCCAGCGTGACGGGTTTCCCGGTCGCCGGCTCGCTCGCCGACGGCGGCGGCGGGGTGGTGCTGGGCGGTCGCGGCGTGTCGCCGCCGCACCCGCCCGTGCCCGCGGCCAGCGCGAACGTGATGAACACCGCTGCCGGGCGCCGCATCGTCCCCCCATGACTCGTGGGATCAACCAGGGAAAAGGCTCCTAGTCTCCTACAGGAGCGCGGGCCGAGGCGGCAATAGCCAGCAGCTCGCCGCCGAGTGAGTCGCTCACCCGGATCCAGGCGCCCGTGCCGGGGCGTTCCAGCCAGGCGATCACCCTGCCGCCGCGCGGATGCGCGCCCACGACCGCGGGCCGGCCCCTGATCGTGGTCTCGCGGGGGTCCAGCACGTCGGCGTGCGCGCGGTAGGCGTCCCAGTCGGCGGCCACCGTGCCGTGCTCGACCTGGGCCTCCACGTAGCGCTTCGCGGTGCCGTACCTGGCCCGGACGCCGTCGGGGGCGATCGGGCCGCCGCCGCTGCGGCGCAGGCCGCGGGGCAGGTAGGTGAGCCAGAGGTCGTCGGAGACGACCGCGAGCGGGAGCTCGGGCCGCGCCGCCGCCGCGCCGGGGCGGGACGGCGCCTTCAGGGGCGGCGGGGGCACGTACGACGAGCCCGCAGAAGGCGGGTGCGGACGGCCGAAACCCGAATGGAACAGGGCATAGATGGCGAGAGCGGTCACCGCGAACGCCAGGCCGGCGAGCAGCGCGCGCCGGCCCTGCCCCGCGACGCCGGCACCCTCAGGGATCATGGACGGTTGATCCCCCGATCCGGCCGATCTCTACCGTGCCGATGCCGGACCCGCAGCCTCGGGCGACATGCGAATCCGCACCTGGGGCCAGTGGCAAAATATGGAAATGCACCGGCCCCTGCACACGCTGCCCAAAGCCCATCTCCACCTGCACTTCACCGGCTCCATGCGGCACTCGACGCTGATCGAGCTGGCCAGGGAGCAGGGGCTGCACCTGCCCGACGCGCTGGAGCAGGACTGGCCGCCGCGGCTGCGGGCCACCGACGAGCGCGGCTGGTTCAGGTTCCAGCGGCTGTACGACATCGCCAGGTCCGTGCTGAGCCGTCCCGAGCACGTCTACCGGCTGCTGCGCGAGACGGCCGAGGACGAGGCGGCGGCCGGTTCCCGGTGGCTGGAGATCCAGGTGGACCCGTCCGGGTTCGCCGCGCGGTTCGGCGGGCTCACGGCCACGCTGGAGCTGATGCTCGACGCGGCGCGGCAGGCCGCCGAGCACGCCGGGGTGCACATGCCGGTGATCGTGGCGGCCAACAGGACCAGGCATCCGCTCGACGCGAACACCCTGGCCAGGCTCGCCACCCAGTACGCCGACCGGGGCGTGGTGGGCTTCGGCCTGTCCAACGACGAGCGGCGCGGCGCGGCGCGCGACTTCGAGCGGGCCTTCCGCATCGCCAAGCGCGGCGGGCTGCTGGCCGTGCCGCACGGCGGCGAGCTGCTCGGGCCGCGCAGCGTGAGCCAGTGCATCGACGACCTGGGCGCCGACCGGGTCGGGCACGGCGTGCGGGCGGCCGAGGATCCGTGGCTGATGCAGCGGCTGGCCGACCGGCAGATCTGCTGCGAGGTGTGCCCGACGTCCAATGTGGGGCTGGGCGTGGCCGAGCGGGCGGCGGACGTGCCGCTGCGGCGGCTGTTCGACGCCGGGGTGCCGATCGCGCTGGGCGCCGACGACCCGCTGCTGTTCGGCACCCGGCTGCTGCGCCAGTACGAGCTGGCCAGGGAGGTCTACGAGTTCTCCGACGCCGAGATCGCCGAGCTGGCCCGGCAGTCGATCCGGTCCTCGACCGCGCCGGAGGCGGTGCGCAAGGAGCTGCTCAAGGGCGTGGACGACTGGCTGACCGGCTCACCGGAGTGACCCGGCGATCCGCACCGCCCGTTCCCTGGTGCCCGCGCCCTCCAGGCGGTAGGTGAGCGCGTCCCGCTGCCAGACGAGGGTGGGGGCGGCCTGGCGCAGGGGGATCTCGGTGCCGTCCTGGCGGCGGATGTAGCCGAGCGGGTGCGCGCCGGGGATCCACCAGGCCGTGGTCCCGGCCATCTCGACGTAGTCGGGCCAGGGCGGGCCGAGCTTCTTGAAGAAGAACGGGTCCACGCCGCCCTGGAACTGGTCGAGCCGGACGCCGTCCGGCCAGAACATCGACACCAGCCGGCCCTGGTCGGCGACGGTGGCGCGGGCGGGGGGCCCGAGCTCGGCCGGGGTTCTGACCTGGAACCTCACCAGGCCGGGCAGGTCGTCCGGGGCCACCGGGTGCTCGCCGGGGAGGTTCGCGGTGGTCCGTACCGGGGTGGGTGGCGTGTCACCGAGCTGCAGCTCGACGCCGGCCAGGCGGAGGACCCGGGCCACGGCGGCGCGGCCCTGGGGGGTGGCGGCCGTGACGGCGACGACGGCCAGCACGACGGCCGCCACGATCCGCCACCGAGCCCGCCGAGTCCGCCGTGTCGGCCGTGTCGGCCGCCCGCGCTTCTGAGGCTGGAGCTCCAGGCGGGCCCGGACGGCGGCGGCGACGTCGTCCGGCGGCGGGGACGGGGTGTCGAGGAGGGGGCCGAGGGCGGTCAGTTCGGCTTCCAGGTCGTCGAAGGGGTCATGCGAGTTCACCGCCCACCTCCTCCCTCAGCCGGGCCAGCCCCCGATGGGTGCTGGACTTGACGGTACCGACCGGCCAGCCGAGCACCTGGGCCGTCTCGGCCTCCGACAGTTGCAGGAAGTACCGGCACACGACCGCCTGGCGTTCCCGCTCGGGCAGGCCGCGCACGGCCGCCAGCAGCCGGGCCCGCCGGTCGGTGGCGACGGCCGCGCCCGCCGGGTCGTCGGGGGCCACCGGACCTGCCGGGTCGGCGGCGGTGAGCCGTACGGCCAGGTCGGAGCGGCGCCCGCGGGCCCGGGTCAGGTTGTGCGTCTCGTTGGCCACGATCCGCAGCAACCAGGGACGGAAGGGCGCGTCCCGCCGGAACTTGGGCAGATGGCGGAAAGCCTTGACAAACGCCTCCTGCACGACGTCCTCGGCCTCGTCGCCCGCGCCGAGCATGGCGGCGGTGCGATGGGCGAGCGCGCTGTACCTGGCGACCAGGACCTCGTAGGCCCCCAGGTCACCGTCGAGCGAGCGGGTGATCGCCTCGTCGTCGTCCATGGCGTGTCAGATTCCATCGCATCCGCCCGCGCCCGGGGAAGGGTGTTTCACGCATCAGGTCATCCTCAGGGGCATTAGACTCGTGCAATCCGTCTGCCCCTCAAAGGAACGGGACTATGTCTTCTGGGTATGACCGTGTAGTGCAACCGGCGGCCGGTGACGAGGCCCTGGAGAACCACCTGGGTGGGGACGAGGCCAAGAACTATCGGCAGTACGAGTTCGACATGGTCGCCCCGCACGTCGGCCGTTCGATGCTGGAGATCGGCTCCGGGCTGGGCCACTTCGCCGAGCAGTTCCTGCCGCGGCTCGACCGCCTGGTCGTCAGCGACTTCGACCCCTACTGCGTCGAGCAGCTGGAGAAGCGCTTCGAGGGTCGCGACGACATCGACGTCCTGCAGTTCGGCCTGCCGACCGAGATCCCGCTGAAGGACAAGGTCGACACCGTCGTCATGATGAACGTGCTGGAGCACATCGAGGACGACGCCGAGGCGCTGCGCTCGCTGGCCCGCGTCACGCTGCCCGGCGGCCGGATCATCATCTGGGTGCCCGGCTACATGCAGCTTTACGGAGACTTCGACCGCAAGGTCGGGCACGTCCAGCGCTACACGCCCAAGACCCTGCGCGCCACGGTGGCCAAGGCTGGGCTCGACATCGACGTGCTCAAGCCGATCAACTTCCTGGGCGGCATCGCCTGGTGGGCGGCGGTCCGGCGGGGCGGCGTGGGCTACCCCGACCCGCGCCTGGTCAAGATCTACGACCGCACGGTGGTCCCGGCCACGCGGCTGATCGAGCGGTTCATCACCCCGCCGTTCGGCCAGACGGTGTTCTGCGTGGCCCGCGTCCCGCAGAAGTAGCCCGCAGCAGTAGCCCGCAGGCAGTGGGCCCGGCCGCCACCCGGTGGGTTGGTGGCGGCCGGACGTCTTCTACTTGATCGAGCCGGCGGTCAGTCCGCCGACGACCTTCCGCTCGATCAGCGCGAACAGGATGATCACCGGGATGGTGGCGATCACCGAGCCCGCGAAGAGGTTCTGCCAGTCCACCTGGTACTGGCCGATGAACGAGTTCAGCGCGACCGTGAGCGGCTGGTTGGCCGGGGTCGTGGTCAGGGTCAGGGCGACCACGAACTCGTTCCACGCCGCGATGAACGTGAAGATCAGCGCGGTGATCACGCCCGGCATGGCCAGCGGCAGCGTGATCCGGAACAGCGCGCCGAAGCGGCCGTTGCCGTCGATGAAGGCGGCCTCCTCCAGCTCACGCGGGATCGAGGCGAAGTAGGCGTTCAGGATCCACACCGCGAACGCCAGGTTGAACCCGCCGTTGACCAGGATCAGCGACCAGATCGAGTCCACCAGGCCGAACTGGTAGAACTCGCGGTAGATGCCGACGAGCATGGCCGTGGGCTGGAACATCTGGGTGATCAGCACCAGGATCAGGAACGCCGTGCGCCCCCGGAACTTGTGCCGGGCCGAGTAGTACGCGGCCGGCAGCGCCACGAGCAGCACCAGGATCGTCGAGCCGCCGGCGACCTTGAGCGTCACCCACAGGTTCCCGGCCAGGCCGCTGGTCCAGAAGTTGGCGAGGTTCGACCACACCCACTCGTCGGGCCAGAACGTCACCTCGCGCAGCGAGTCCTGCGACCGCAGCGAGGTCAGCAGCATGACGAGGTACGGGAACAGGAAGACGAACGCGACGAGGTAGGCCGCGGCCGCCACGATCACGGTCTTGAGCCTGGGCATGCGGCGCTGCGCCCGTCCGCGGTGGCCGGGCTGGTGGCGCGTACCGGCCTTGGACATGGTCTGCACGGCCATCACGCCACCTCCTTGTTCCAGCGCGACACCTTCAGGAAGATCGCGGTCAGCACGATCACCATGCCGAAGTTCACGACGGACATCGCGGCCGACTCACCGATGTTCGAGCCCTTGAGGATGAACATGAGGATGGTCGAGGTGGCCGTCGAGTAGCCCGGCTGGCCGTGGGTCATCGCCCAGATGATCGGGAAGCTGTTGAAGACGTTCATCACGTTGATCAGCGCGGCGACGGTGAGCGCGGGGCGCAGCAGCGGCAGCGTGATCGACCAGTACGTCCTGAGCTTGGTGGCGCCGTCCATCTTGGCCGCCTCATAGACGTCGGCGGGGATGGTCGCGAGCCCGGCCAGCAGCGCGTACGTCGTGAACGGCACCGAGACGAAGACCGCCACGAACACCAGCCACGGCATCGCGCTGGAGGCGTCGCCGAGCTGGTCGGCGGAGGCGCCGCCCATCGCGTCGATGAACCCGAGCTTGACCCTGATCTGGTTGATCACGCCGACCTCGGGGTCGAGCATCCATTTGAAGATGATCGCCGTCATCAGCACCGAGGCCGCCCAGGGCGCGATGAGCGCCCAGCGGGCGATCTTGCGGCCGGGGAAGCGCTGGTTGAACAGCTGGGCGAGGGCGAGCGAGATCAGCACGGTGAGCGCGACGACCGCGACCACCCAGATCACGCTGCGGATCATGATGTCGGCGAAGTCCTTCTCACCGAACAGCTTCGTGTAGTTGTCCGGGAAGTTGTTTCCCTGGACCACTCCGAACCGGCTGATCTTGAGGAACGACGACCGGATCATCTCGATCACGGGCCAGAGCACGACCAGCGCGATCAGCACCACGGCCGGCCCGATCCAGGCCAGGGGTTCGAGGGCGCGCAACCTTCTCATGAGGAACCTTCCATGACGGTGGAGCCGGCGCGGGGACGCGACCCGCGCGCCGGCTCCACAGACACCCGCTGGATCAGCTGGCTTCGGCGGTCTTCTGCAGCTCGCCGAGGACCTTGGCCGGGTCGTCCTTGACGGCGCCGCCGATGGTCTGCTTGATCGCCGGGTTCACCTCGGCCCACTTCGGGTCCTGGAACGGGTAGAAGCTGGCGTTGGGCAGCGCGTCCAGGAAGGGCTTGAGCTTCTCGTCACCCGACAGCTTCTGGATGCCGCCGTTGGTGACGGGCAGCAGTTTGTAGGTGTCGGAGATCTTCTGCGCCGCGTTGCCGGTGTAGAAGAAGTCGAAGAACTTCTTGATCTCGGCGGCGTGGCCGTTCTTGTTGAACGCCATGATCCAGTCCATGACGCCGAGGGTGGTGTCGAGCGGGCCGGACTTGCCGGGGATCGCCGTGACGCCGTAGTTCTTCAGGCCGGCCGCGTCGAAGATCGGGATGGACATGGGTCCGCCGTTGACCATGCCGACCTTGCCCGCGCCGAAGTCCTCCCAGACCGTCTTGCGGTCCTTGGTGCCCGGGTTCGGGGTGGTGAGGCCGGCGTCGACCAGGCCCTTCATGTAGGTGAAGGTCTCGACGTTCTGCGGGGAGTTGATGGCCCACTTGCCGGAGGCGTCCTTGTAGCCGCCGCCGTTGCCCAGCATCCACAGGAACGACTCGCCCTGAGCCTCTTCCTGGCCCAGCGGGAGGCCGAACGGCTGGCTCACGCCGGCCTTCTTCAGCTTCTCGGCGGCGGCCTTGAGCTCGTCCCAGGTCTTGGGCGGCTCGGCGATGCCGGCCTTGGTGAACAGGTCCTTGTTGTAGAACAGCGCGCGGGCGGAGGAGACGAACGGGATGCCGTAGCCGGTGCCGTCCACCTTGCCGAAGTCGGCGAACTTCTGCAGCATGTCGCCGGAGACGTTCGGGGACAGGACCTCGTCGACCTTGTAGAGCAGGCCGTCCTTGACGAAGCCGGAGTAGTCGCCGGTCTGCAGGATGTCGGGCACCTGTCCGTTCTGGACCATGGTGGCGACCTGCTTGTCGATGTCGTTCCAGTTGATGACCTGGACGTCGACCTTGATGTTGGGGTTGGCCGCCTGGAACTCGTCCACGACGCCCTTCCAGAACGTCTCGCCCGAGTTCGGCTTACCGGGGCCGTCGCCGTAGTCGGCGGCGACCATCTTGAGGGTGACCTGGCCGCCGCCCGAGGCCTGGGTGTTGTTCCCGCCGCCACCCGAACCGCCGTCGGAGCCGCAGCTGGACAGGACCAGCATCGTGGCAAGGCCGAGAGCGGCGCCGCCCACAAGCTTCATGTTCACTGGTGATACCGCCTTCTCGTCGGACGGGCCGCTGGTCCGTACCAGCCACCTGACCCCGTCCAAAGGGATGAGGGGTGCGAGAGCCACAGCTCAACGCGTTTGCGCCAGAGTAAGCCCGTGTTCAGCAGCCGGTCTATACCGGCTGGTATCGGTTTGAAAACACTCAGGGCAGAAAAAGCTCACAACCGGTCTAGACCGGGCGTCACAGGATCTTTCTCCGCACGTTCTCGCCGCCGTCCGGCGTGCCGATCCACGGGCCCTCGATGGACGGGTCGAGGATGCCCTCCTCCAGGAACTCGTAGCGGCCGTCGAGCACGTACCGGGCCAGGCGCGCGTCCTGCTCGTCGCTGTTGTCCCAGAGCTCGTCGAACAGCGTGCGGACGCGGCGCCGGGCCTGGCGGCAGAAGGTGTCGGCCAGCTCGTACGGCCTGCGCCCGAGGTCGTCGGCGTCCTCCTCGGCCTTCACGCAGACGGCCGTCATGGCGAACAGCTCGGCCCCGATGTCGACGATCCGCCCGAGGAAGGACTGCTTGTGCTCCAGCCTCCCCTGCCAGCGGGACATGCCGTAGAAGGTGGACCGGGCCAGCTTCCTGCTGGTCCGCTCCACGAACCGCAGGTGCTGGGCCAGCGGGCCGAAGGCGGTGTAGCCCGTGGGCAGGCTACCCGAGCCGGCCACCAGGGTCGGCAGCCACCCGGCGTAGAAGCGGCTCGCCCGGCCGAGCGCGCGGGCACGTTCCTGAGGGGACGCCTCGGGGTTGATCAGCTCGCCGGCCGCGGTCAGGTGCGCGTCCACGGCCTCGCGGGTGATCATCAGGCGCATGATCTCGGAGGAGCCCTCGAAGATGCGGTTGATGCGGGAGTCGCGCAGCATCTGCTCGGCGGGCACGCCGCGCTCGCCGCGGGCGGCCAGCGACTCGGCGGTCTCGTAGCCGCGGCCGCCCCTGATCTGGACCAGTTCGTCCAGCGCCCGGTACGACAGCTCGGTGGCGTACAGCTTGGCGAGGGCAGCCTCGATCCTGATGTCGTTGCGCCGGTCGTCGGCCAGGCGGGCGGTGAGCTCGCTGACGGCCTCCAGCGCGTACGCGGTGGCCGCGATGAAGGCGATCTTGGTCGCCACGGCCTCGTGCCGGCCGACCTTGCGACCCCACTGCTCGCGGGCGTTGCCCCACTCGCGGGCGATCTTCACGGCCCACTTGACGCTGCCCGCGCAGGTCGCCGGGAGGGACAGCCGGCCGGTGTTGAGGGTGGTGAGCGCGATTCGCAGCCCTTGGCCCTCCTTCCCGATCAGGTTCTTGGCCGGCACCCTGACCTGGGAGAGCTCGGTGACGCCGTTCTCGATGCCGCGCAGGCCCATGAAGCTGTTGCGACGCCTGACCGTGATGCCCGGACTGTTCCCCTCGACCACGAACGCGCTGATCTTCTCGCCGGTCCTGGCCATGACCACCAGCAGGTCGGCGACGACGCCGTTCGTCGTCCAGAGCTTGACGCCGTTCAGCACGTAGTCGTCGCCGTCGCGCACGGCGGTCGTGGACAGGCGGGCGGGGTCGGAGCCCACGTCCGGCTCGGTGAGCAGGAAGGCGGAGATCTCACCGGCCGCGCACCTGGGCAGGAACTCCCGCTTCTGCTCCTCGGTGCCGAACTGCTTGAGCGGCTGCGGCACGCCGATCGACTGGTGCGCCGACAGCAGCGTGGCCAGCGCGGGGCAGTAGGAGCCGACCAGCGTGAGGGTGCGGCAGTAGTACAGGTAGGGCAGGCCGAGGCCGCCGTACTCGGTGCCGATCGTGATGCCGAACGCCCCGAGGGCGGCCAGGCCCTTGACCACCTCGTCCGGCACCTGCGCGGTGCGCTCGATGAGGGCCGGGTCGACCTGGGTCTCCAGGAAGCGCCGCACCGCCCGGACGAACTCCTCGCCCCGCTCGGCGGCCTCGGCCGGCAGCCCGGGCGCCGGATGCACCAGGTCCAGCCGGAGATCGCCGAGGAACAGCTGCTTGGCGAAGCTGGGGAGCCTCCATTCCCGCTCCCTGGCCTGCTCGCCGACCTGCCTGCTCTCCGCGTACGTGGTCTGCTCAGTCATGGCACCCTCCCGACGGTGCGCCGTCATGTGCTGGGAGTACTGCCCGCCTGAGCGCTTTAAGCACGCCCAGCGCGACGACGGCCAGCACGGCCGGCACCGCCAGGAAGGCGCCGCAGCACGCCAGCGCGACCGCCGACATGCCGGTCGCCACGACGGCGGTGACCCGCAGCCGTCCGGCGGGCAGCACCCGCACCGCCGCCGCCACGCCCGCCGCCGTGACGGCCGCCAGGCACGCCGAGGTGGCCCGCATCAGCAGGTCCAGGTCCACCGCCCACACCACGACCGGCACCGTCAGCACGGCCAGCGCCCCGAGGCTCCGGTACGGCGACCGTCCCCCGGCGAGCCAGGCGGGCATGGCCCCGTCCCTGGCCAGCGCCACCCCCAGCCGCGCCGCCCCCGCCAGGTACGTGTTGACCGCCCCGAACGTCAGCAGCACCGCCAGCACCCCGGTCACCGGCCGCGCCACTCCCCCGAGGCCGGCCTCCAGCAGCGCGCTCAGCGGCACGCCCGGCATGTCCGCGCCGAGCACGCCGACCGAGGTGACGCTGACGCCCAGGTACAGCAGGCCGACCACGACGAGGGTGACCACGGTGGCCCTGGTCAGGCCGTGCCTCCCGCGCCTCCCGCGCCTCCCTACGGCGAACTCGGCCGACAGGTGGCTGGCCGCCTCCCAGCCCACGAAGGCGAACATGAGCACCCCGGCCGCGCCGGCCACCCCGGCGAGCCCGTACGGGGCGAAGGGGGTGAAGTGGTCGAGGTCGGCCCGCGGGGCGGCGGTGACCACGGCGACCGCCAGCAGGGCGACGAGCAGCGCGACGGAGACGAGCTGCAACCGCCCCGAGGTACGCAGCCCGGCGGCGTTGGCGGCGAACGCCGCGGCCAGGATCAGCACGCCGGCCAGGGTGCCGTCCACGCCCAGGCACGCCTCGACGTACCGGCCGCCCACGAGCGCGCCCGCCACGGTCCCGACCGGCACGGCCCCGTAGAACCACCAGCCGACCACGGCGGCGGCCCGCGGCCCGAAGGCCAGCCCCACGAAGCTCGCCACCCCGCCCCCGCCGGGATGCCGGACGCCGAGCGCCGCGAACGTCAGCGCCACCGGCACGCTCAGCGCGAGCAGCCCCGCCCAGGCCAGCACGGAGGCCGGCCCCGCCGCCGCGGCGGCCAGTTGCGGCAGCACCAGCATCCCCGGCCCCAGCACCGCGCCCACCAGCAACGCCGCGCCCTGCCCCACACCCATCCGGCCCTGTTCAGTCATGCCCGCGAAAGTAGCCCGATCGTTCGGCCCCAACCCGGCTCCGCCGAACGTTCGATCGGAGAAAGGAGCAGAATCGCGTCATGGACGAACTTGATTCGGCGATCATCCGCCTGCTCCAAACGGATGCGCGGCAGTCCAACCGGGAGCTGGCCCGCCGGCTCGGCATCGCCCCCTCGACCTGCCTGGAACGGGTCAGGGCGCTCACCCGGCGCGGCGTGATCCGCGGCTACCACGCCGACATCGACCCCGCCGCGCTCAACCGGAGCACGCAGGCGATGGTCTCGGTCCAGGTCCGCCCGCTGAGCCGGGCCGTGATCAACGCCTTCAAGCAGTCGGCCGCCGAGCTGCCCGAGGTGCTGAGCGTGTTCGTGCTGGCCGGCGGCGACGACTTCCTGCTGCACGTCGCGGTCCAGGACCTCGACCACCTCCACTCCTTCCTGCTCGACCGGCTCAGCAAGCGCAAGGAGATCGTCGGCTTCCGCACCTCGGTGATCTTCCAGCAGGTGCACGACGCGGTGCCGGAACGGCTGCCGTCCCCCTCGGAGACCTGACTTTCGTCGGGGGCGGCACTAGACCGTCGGCAGATTCGGCGGTGGGGGCGGTCTCCGTACGTTTGCCTGCATGAGCTTGAAGATCGCCCTCGCCGGGCTGGCCGCGGCCCTGACCCTCACCCCCGCCGCGGCCCCGGCCCTCGCCTCGGCCCCCGCCGAGCCGACCCCCGCCGCCGTGGACGCCTACCTGCGCGAGGCGCTGGAGGCCACCGGCGTGCCGGGCCTGTCCGTCGTGGTGACCCGCGGCGACAAGGTCGTGCACGCCGCCGGGTACGGAGAGGACTCCGAAGGGCGTCCGGTCACCGCGGCCACGCCGATGCGGGTGGCCTCGGTGAGCAAGTCGTTCACCGCGATGGCCGTGATGACCCTGGTGGAGCAGGGGAAGATCGCGCTGGACGAGCCGGTGGCCGGGCAGCTGCCCGGTTTCCGGATGGCCGACCCGCGCCACACCGAGATCACCGTGCGCCAGTTGCTGAACCAGACCTCCGGGCTGTCCGACAGCTCGCTGGACATCGGCGACCTGGAGTCCGCGAGCTCGCTGGCCGACTACACCGCCCGCCTGGCCGAGGGCCGTCTGGCCGCCGACCCGGGCAGCCGGTACGCCTACTGCAACGTCAACTACGACCTGGCCGCCCGCCTGGTCGAGACCGCGAGCGGCCGCCCGTTCGACGCCTACATGAAGGACCGCGTCTTCGGCCCGCTCGGCATGACCGGCAGCGCCGTGAGCGCCCAGGCCGTCCGGCCGGCGGACGGATTCGTCTCGGTCTACGGCATGTGGCTGCCCCGGCCGGAGGCGTCCGGGTTCCTCGACGGCAGCGGCTCGGGCGCGGTCATCACCACCGCCGCGGACATGGGCAAGTGGCTGATCGCCCAGAACGACGCCGGCCGCCCGCTGGTCAAGAAGCAGAGCCTGGAGGCCATGCACAAGCCCGGCGTGCACGGCTACGGCATGGGCTGGAGCCTGGAGGAGGAGTCCGGCCTGCTGGTGCACTTCGGCAACCTGTTCACCTACAACGCCGTCGAGGCCGTCTCGCCGAAGACCGGCTACGGCTTCGCCGTCATGACCAACGGCGCCTCGCTCTACGACCCGACCTACGACATCATGCGGGGCCTGGCCGCGATGAGCGAGGGCCGCGCGTCGGCGACCCTGGGCGGCGACCGGCAGCTCTACGACCTGGTGCTGGGGCTGCTCGCCGTCGTGGCGGCCGGCCTCGGGGTCATGGGCGTGCTGCGGGCGCGGCGGTGGGCGTCCCGGCGGTCGGGGCGGCCGTGGTGGCGGATCGCCCTGCGGCTGGTGCCGGTGCTGCTGCCGGTCCTGCTGTTCGCGTTCTACCCGAACTGGGTCTCCGTACTGCTCAACGGGCGGTACGTGACCTGGGAGCAGCTCACCTACTTCCCGGCGTCGTTGTCGATCACCCTGCTCGCCGCGGCTCTCGCCGGGCTCTCGACCGCCGTCGTCCGAATTTGTGTACTGTGTAAGCTTACCAAGTAAGCAAATTCGAGGAGTACCCGATGATCGCGGTCGCCGTCACCGTCCCGCTCGTGTGGCTCGCCTGGCTCGTCCTCACCGACTGGGTGCCCATGTTCCCGCTCAACGACCTCAACGGCGCGAACGTCAGAGGCCGGGCCCTGGCCGCCGCGATCAACTACCCGTTCCCGCTGCTCATCGCGGCCGGCATCGCGCTGCACCGCACGTGGTCGCTCATCGCCGCGACCGTCCTGTGCGTCCTGGTCGTGGCCGGGCACGTGCGGAGCTGGTGGCTGCCCTACTTCGGCCCGGCCACGGCCGAGCAGCGCGAGCTCTACCGGCGCGAGTACAGCCGCACCTGGAAGGTCCTGCCCGCCGCGGGCCACGACGTGGTCATCGACGTCCAGCACATGGTGGTGGGCGTGCTGTCCCTGCTCATGCTGGCGGCCACGATCGTCGTTACGCTGACCGCATGACTCAGGCACCCAGGCGGGCGGGGCGTCCGGCCGTGCTCACCGTCGAGCGCATCGTGGCCGCGGCCGTCGGCATCCTCGACGCCGAGGGCCACGACGCGCTGACCATGCGCCGCCTGGGCGCCGACCTCGGAGTGGCCGCCATGTCGCTCTACCGCCACGTGCCCAACCGGGACGCGCTCGTGTCCCTGGTCGTCGACCGGCTGTTCACCGCGGCCATGGCCGGTTACACGCCGGTCCCCGACTGGCCGCGGGCGCTGACCGGGTTCGCCGTGGCCTACCGCCGCTTCCTGCTCGCCCATCCGCGCGCCGTCCCGCTGCTGGCCACCCACCCGGTGGACGTACGGCTCGGCACCGAGCTGATCTCCGGCCTGCTGGCCCGGTTCGAGGCGGCGGGCGTGCCGTCCGGCGACACCGTCAACGCGGTGCAGTCGGTGGCCGTCTACGTGCTCGGCCACGCCCTGGCCCAGGTCGGCTCGACCGCCGAGACCCACGACCCGGACGCGCTGCGCTTCTACGACCAGTGGTTCGACGCGGGCCTGCGGGCCATGGTGTCGGGCTTCGAGCAGCAGCTCGCGGCGCCGCGTTAATTCGGTTGCCCGGCGTCACGGACAGGCCGTAGCTTGTCGGACATGCGCCTTTACCTGTGACAGCAGCCACCTCAGTCCATCGTCCGACAGACGCGGCCACGCTGTGCTCGTCGACGCCCGGCCCTCACCGAGCCGCGTCCTGAGTTCGCGTAAAGGAGCTTCGCATGCGAGTTCGCTCAGCCAAGAAGAAGACCGCCACGCCCGTGCCGCCCCGGCAACTGCCCAAGATGCCGCAGCGCCCGGTCGTGCCGCCCCGGCGGATCATCCCGCCCAAGGGCCGCGAGACAACTACCGGGATGGTAGTTAGCGAGCGCCGCCTCCCCTCTTACGCCCGGGAGGCGGCGCTCACCCTTTTCCGGTCCGGTTCCGCTAGAGCCGCTCGATGATGGTGACGTTGGCCTGGCCGCCGCCCTCGCACATCGTCTGCAGGCCGTAGCGGCCGCCCGTGCGCTCCAGCTCGTGCAGCAGCTTGGTCATCAGGATCGCTCCCGTGCCGCCCAGCGGGTGGCCGAGCGCGATGGCGCCGCCGTTGGGGTTGACCTTGGCCGGGTCGGCGTCCAGCTCCTTGATCCAGGCCAGCGGCACCGGGGCGAACGCCTCGTTGATCTCCACGACGTCGATCTCGTCGATCGACATGCCCGCCTTGCGCAGCGCCCGCTGCGTGGCCGGGATCGGCGCGGTCAGCATGTAGACCGGGTCGTCGCCCATGAGCGCGAGCTGGTGGATGCGGGCCCGCGGGGTCAGGTTGTGCTCGCGCACGGCCTGCTCGGAGGCGATCAGCACGGCGCCGGAGCCGTCGGAGATCTGCGAGGAGGTGGCGGCGGTGATCCGGCCGCCCTCCTTGAGGGTCTTGAGCCCGGCCATCTTCTCCAGCGTCGTGTCGGGCCGCGGGCCCTCGTCGTCCTCGACGCCGTTGATCGGGGCGATCTGGTCCTTGAAGTAGCCGTTCGCGACGGCCTTGGCGGCCCGCTGGTGGGACTCGTAGGCGAACTGCTCCAGCACGTCGCGCTGGAGGCCCCACTTCTCGCACATCAGCTCGGCGCCGCGGAACTGCGAGATCTCCTGCTTGCCGTAGCGCTCGACCCACTTGTCGCCGAACGGGAACGGCATGCCCTTCTCCAGCGCGGCGGTGATCGACGCGCCCATCGGGACGATGCTCATCGACTCCACGCCCGCGGCCACCACCACCCCAGCAGGCGGACCATCGCGGCGTCGTCGGCGAGAAACAATCCGCTGTAGACCAGGACGCCGATGTCCTGGGACGCGGCGGTGAACAGACGTC
>NZ_JBSFGJ010000100.1:0-25718 GCF_053596515.1 Nonomuraea sp. NPDC001684 | reverse complement strand
ACGAACCGCACCTGCTCGGGTCGCCCGTCGGCGCCCGTACTGACGACCTCGGCGCGCTTGATCGATCCGGCCCATTCGGGATAGGCGGGGAAGTCGGCGATGACCGCCATGACCTCTGCGCGGCCGGCGCCGATGGTGGTGCTCGAAGTGGTGCGATCAGCCATGCGACCACCGTAATGCAGAATCCGCCCGTTGCGGCGGAGCGCCGGTCACGGGCCGCCCGGCTCACCATTCCAGGACGAACGGCTCACCATTCCAGGACGAACGGCTCTCCTTTCCCGCGGAAGTGGCCGACGTTCACGCACTCGGTGCGGCCGACGCGGGCGCGGCGGTGGAGGGGCTGGTGGACGTGGCCGAACAGGGCGTAACGCGGCTGGGTGCGCCGGATGGCCGCCAGCGTGGCCTCGCTGCCGCGCTCGAAGCGCCTGGCCACGACGTCGTAGAGCAGCTCGGGCAGGGCGGGCGGGATGTGGCAGCACAGCACGTCGACCTCGCCGATCGCCTCGACCTTGGCGGCGTACTCCTCGTCGCCGATCTCGTACGGGGTGCGGTAGGGGGTCTTGAGACCGCCGCCGACGAAGCCGAAGCGCAGGCCGCCGATCTCCACCACCTCGCCGTCGAGCACCTGATGGCCCGGTTTGAGGTAGTCGGGCCACAGGCGGGGAATGTCCACGTTGCCGTAGGTGAGGTAGGCGGGGGTGGGCATGGCGGCGAAGAGGGTGGCGTACTGGGCGCGCACGTTGCGCTCGATGTGCTCGCGCGGGTCGCCGTCGAGGGTGGCCCACAGCCGCGCCGACATGGCCCTGGCCTCCTCGAAGCGCTTGGCCGTGCGCAGGGCGATGAACTCGGCGGCCCGCTCCGCGCCGAACAGGTCGGCGAAGATGCCGTTGGCGTGGTCGTCGTAGTCGATGAAGAGGATCAGGTCGCCCAGGCACACCAGCGCGTCGGCGCCCTCGCCCGCGCGGGCCAGCGCGTCGGCCCTGCCGTGCACGTCACTCACCACGTGGACCCTCATGGGGAAATCCTAGGTGGGACGGCTGCTAGCGTGATGAACGCCCTTCATAACGCTCCCATGACGATGCTACCGGCGCGTAACTTAAGGCGGTAACGTCCAGGCGGTCCCCGTAGAGGAGTTGAAAGTTCGTGCGCGAGTACAGCGTCCCCGTCCTGGTCGATGTGCCTGCCTCAGCAAGCCTGCCGGACACGGTCTTCGACCGGGCCGAGCGGGAGCCCGGCACCGTGATCATGCGCCGCAAGACCGACGACGGCTGGCCCGTCGTGACCGCGGGCGAGTTCCGCGACCAGGTGGTCGAGGTGGCCAGGGGGCTCATCGCGGCCGGGATCGAGCACGGCGACCGGGTCGCGCTGATGTCGCGCACGCGTTACGAGTGGACGCTGGTCGACTACGCCCTCTGGTCCGTCGGCGCGGTCACCGTCCCCATCTACGAGACCTCGTCGGTGGAGCAGGTCCGGTGGATCCTGGCCGACAGCGAGGCCAAGGCGGCCTTCGTCGAGCTCGACGCGCACGAGGAGACCGTCCGCGAGGCCGCGCCCGAGCTGAAGGCCGTCTGGCGGGTCGAGGGGCGGCTCGACGCGGAGGGCGTGCCCGACTCGGCCGTGGAGGAGCGCAGGAAGAAGGTCGTCGCCGCCGACCTGGCCACGATCGTCTACACCTCGGGCACCACCGGCCGTCCCAAGGGCTGCCGGATCACCCACGACAACCTGCTGTTCACCGCGCTCAACGTGCTGCGCGGGCCGCTCGACCGGCTGTTCAGCTCGAACGCCCCGGCGGCGCTGCTGTTCCTGCCGCTCGCGCACATCTTCGCGCGGATGATCCAGGTGGTGCTGGTCGAGGCCGGCGCGATCATGGCGCACACCCCGAACATGAAGAACGTCGCCCCCGACCTCCAGGACTTCAAGCCGACGTTCCTGCTGGGCGTGCCGCGCGTGTTCGAGAAGGTCTACAACGGCGCCGAGCAGAAGGCCGCCGCGGGCGGCAAGGGCAAGATCTTCGCCCGCGCCGTCGACGTGGCGGTGGCCTGGAGCAAGGCGGAGGCGTCCGGCGGCGCGCCGCTCGGCCTGCGGCTGCGTCACCTGCTGTTCGACCGGCTGGTCTACGCCAAGCTGCGGGCGGCCACCGGCGGCCGGCTGTCGGCCGCCGTCTCCGGCGGCTCGGCGCTCGGCGACCGGCTCGGCCACTTCTTCCGGGGCGTCGGCATCGAGGTCTTCGAGGGCTACGGCCTGACCGAGACCTCCGCCCCCATCTCGGTCAACATGCCGGGCGGGAACAAGATCGGCACGGTCGGCAAGCCGCTGCCCGGCGTCTCGGTCCGCATCGGCGACGACGGCGAGATCCTGGCCAAGGGCCGCAACGTCTTCCATGGCTACTGGAAGAACGACGCCGCCACCGCCGAGGCGGTCGACGCCGACGGCTGGTACCACACGGGCGACGTCGGCGAGCTCGACGCCGACGGCTACCTGCGCATCACCGGCCGCAAGAAGGAGATCCTGGTGACGGCCGCGGGCAAGAACGTCGCCCCCGGCCCGCTGGAGGACGCGCTGCGCGCCCACCCGCTGGTGTCCCAGGCCATGATCGTCGGCGAGGGCCGTCCGTTCGTCGCCGCGCTGGTCACGCTCGACCCCGAGGCGACGCCCGCCGGCCGCAGCGCGGCCGAGCTGCGCACCGACCCGGCGATCCTGGCGCAGGTGCAGGAGGCCGTCGACCGGGCCAACGGCACGGTGTCGAAGGCCGAGCAGATCAAGAAGTTCACGATCCTCGACACCGACCTCACCGAGGAGAGCGGCCACCTGACGCCCACGCTGAAGGTCAAGCGCAACCTGGTGATGCGCGACTACGCCAACGAGATCGACGAGCTCTACGGCCACTAGCCGTCAGGCGGCCCCGACCAGCTCACCGGCCGGCTCATCGGCCGGCTCATCGGCCGGGTCGCCCGCCCGCTCGGTCGCGGTCAGGATCGCGGCCAGGGCCTGGCGGGTGGCCTGGAGCTCGGCCAGCTGCTCGTCCAGGCCGGTGAGCCGGCCGCGGAGGGCATCGAGGGTGCACGCGTCCAGCACCTCGCCGGAGCCGGAGGCGCACGGGAGCACGTCCCTGATCACTTTGGTCGGCAGGCCCGCGGCGAGCAGCGTGCGGATGCGCCGGACCACGACGGGCGCGTCCGTTCCGTAGCGCCGGTGACCGCCGTCGGCCCGGTACGAGGTCAGCAGCCCCTGCTCCTCGTAGTAGCGCAGCAGCCGGGGGCTGACCCCGGTCTCCGCGGAGAGCGCGCCGATCTTCACGTGATGCTCCTCACACCGCTTGCATCTCACATCGATGTGAGCTTCTAGCGTGACGTCCATGAGAGAAATTCCTCGCGAAACTGTACAGACGTTCACCATTGGCGGAGACCTGGAGGTGCGCCGGATCGGCTACGGGTCGATGCGGCTGGCCGACGCCCCCGACCCCGCGCGGTCGGCGATGGAGGCGCCCATCTGGGAGGCGCCGGCGGACCGGGCGGGCGCCGTGGCCGTGTTGCGCCGGGCGGCCGAGCTGGGCGTGAACCTCTTCGACACCGCCGACTCCTACGCGCTCGGCGCCAACGAGGAGCTGATCGCCGAGGCGCTGCACCCGTACGGGGACGGCGTGGCGGTGGCCACCAAGATCGGCGTGCTGCGGCCCTCGCCCGCCGAGTGGGTGCCGCTCGGCCATCCGGCCTATCTGCGCCAGCAGGCCGAGCTGAGCCTGCGCCGGCTGCGGGTGGAGCGCATCGACCTGCTGCAGCTGCACCGCCTGGACCCGGCCTACCCGCTCGCCGACCAGATCGGCGCGCTCAAGCAGCTCAGGGACGAGGGCAAGGTCCGGCACATCGGCCTGTCGGAGGTGAGCGCCGAGGAGCTGCGCCAGGCGGCGGAGATCACGCCGATCGCGGCCGTGCAGAACATGTACAACCTGGCCACCCGGCAGCACGAGGACGTCGTGGACCACGCCGCCGCGCACGGCATCGCGTTCCTGCCGTTCTTCCCGATCGCGGCGGGCTCCCACGCCGGGCCCGGCACGCCGCTGGCGGCGGTGGCGGCCGAGATCGGCGTCACCCCGGCCCAGGCGTCGCTGGCCTGGCTGCTGCGCCGTTCCCCCACGGTGATCCCGATCCCGGGCACCTCCTCGATCGGGCACCTGGAGGAGAACGTGGCGGCGCTGTCGGTCGAGCTCTCCGACGAGCAGTACGACCGGCTGTCGGCGGCGGTCGCTTGAGGCCGCCGTCCGGAAGCGGGGGCGCGGCGCGGCCCCGCAGCCGGCGACGGGCCTCATCTCGGGACGGGCCGCGCCTCGGCCAGGACGAGCCGGCCCGCCCGCTCCGACAGCGCCTGCCTGGCCGGCTCCGGCAGGCCGGTGTCGGAGACGACCACGTCGGCCTCGCCGAGCTCGGCGATCGTGCTGATGCCGACGGTCCCCCATTTGGTGTGGTCGGCCAGCACGACGAGCCGGGAGGCCGCCTCGACCAGCGCGCGGTCGGTCTCGGCCTCCATCATGTTCGGGGTGGTGAAGCCCGTCCTCGCGGTCATGCCGTGCACGCCCAGGAAGAGCAGGTCCACGTTGAGCCGGCGGATCGCGGCGACCGCGACCGGGCCGACCAGGGCGTCGGACGGGGTGCGCACGCCGCCGGTGAGCACGACCGTCTGGTCGGGACGGCCGGCGTGCTGGAAGACGTCGGCGACGCGGACGGAGTTCGTCACGACGGTCAGTCCGGGGACCTGGCCCAGGTGGTGGGCGAGCGTCCAGGTCGTGGTGCCGGCCGAGAGGGCCACGGCCGTGCCGGGGCGGACGAGCGCGGCGGCGTGCCCGGCGATGGCCTGTTTCTCCTCCTCCTGCTGCACGGACTTGGCGGCGAAGCCGGGCTCGTTCGTGGCGCCGATGGTGGTCGCGCCGCCGTGCACCTTGGCCAGCAGGCCGCGCTCGGCCAGCAGCTCCAGGTCGCGCCGGATCGTGATGTCGGAGACGCCGAACGTCCGCACCAGGTCCACGACCCTGACGCCGCCGTTCTGCCGGACGAGGTCCAGGATCGCCTGCTGACGCTGCGGGGCGAGCATCGCATCACCAGATCCCAACAGGTTCCGACACATCCCGTCCGCATCATGACATGACACCGGCCTGGTGAATGCGTCGAAAACGTCATGAAACAGTGCGTTGACAGCGGTAGGGCTTCGTCTTTCGATGAATGGGTGTGAGCGAACTCGGGGGAATCTGAAGGGTCCGGCAAGGAGGAACCACCATGGACCGACACATGCCGATCTCCCGCCGCCGTCTACTCCTCGGAGCCGCCGCGTTCGGCGTGCCCGCCGTCCTCGTCGGGTGCGGGTCCGGCAGCCCCTCCCCCGGGCCCGGCAGGTCGTCCGGCGGCGGGACGGGCACGGTCACGATCGGCTCGAACGCCTCCGACGAGGTGCCCAAGAAGGCCCTGGAGACCGTGCTCAAAGGCTTCACCCAGGCCGTCCCGAAGGTCAACACGGTCGACCACAACACGTTCCAGGAGAACATCAACCGCTATCTCAAGGGCACGCCCGACGACGTGTTCACCTGGTTCGCCGGCTACCGGATGCGCTTCTTCGCCGAGCAGGGCCTGGCGACCGACATCTCGGACGTGTGGCGGGAGATCGGCGGCGACTACACGCAGGCGTTCAAGGACCAGTCGACCGGCACCGACGGCAAGCAGTACTTCGTGCCGTTCACCTACTACCCGTGGGCCGTCTTCTACCGCAAGAGCCTGTGGCGCGCCAAGGGGTACGAGCCCCCGAGGACCCTGGACGAGTTCACCGCCCTGGCCAGGAGGATGAAGGCCGACGGGCTGGTCCCGATCGCGTTCGCCGACAAGGACGGCTGGCCGGCGATGGGCACGTTCGACATCCTCAACATGCGCACGAACGGCTACGACTTCCACATCTCGCTCATGGCCGGGAAGGAGTCGTGGACCGACCCCAGGGTCAGGCAGGTCTTCGACACCTGGCGGGGGCTGATGGAGTACCACCAGCCGGCCGCGCTCGGGCGCACCTGGCAGGAGGCCGGGCAGTCGCTCGCGCAGAAGAAGACCGGCATGATCCTGCTGGGCATGTTCGTCGCCCAGCAGTTCCCCGAGGCCGACCGCGACGACATCGACTTCTTCACCTTCCCCGAGATCGACCCCGCCCACGGCACCGACTCGATCGACGCCCCCATCGACGGCTACATGATCTCGGCCAAGGCCCGGAACGTGGACGGCGCCAAGGCCCTGCTCAAGCACCTGGCCAAGGGCTCGTCCCAGAACGAGGCGACCAAGCTCGACCCGGGCACGCTGGCGTCCAGCTCCAAGGCCGACACCAGCGGCTACAGCGCCCTGCAGAAGCGCGGCGCCGAACTGGTCTCCCAGGCCACCCACCTGGCGCAGTTCCTCGACCGCGACACCCGGCCGGACTTCGCCTCCACCGTGATGATCCCGTCCCTGCAGGCGTTCGTCGGCGCGCCGAACGAGATCGACTCCCTGCTGGCGGGCATCGAGAAGCAGAAGGCCAACATCTTCCGCTGATGACCGTCAAAACCCGTCGCTACTCCGCCCGGGACGTGACCGTGCTGGTCATCGGGCTGGGGATGGCCGTCATCGTCAACGTGGGCCTCATCTGGGGGCCCGCGCTGGCCTCCGTCGCGCTGTCCGGCACCGACTGGAACGGCATCGGGCCGATCGAGTGGGTGGGCGGGCGCAACTACCACGACCTGGCCACCGCCTACCCGCCGTTCTGGTCGGCGGTGCGCAACAACGTGTTGTGGCTGGGCTTCCTGGGGCTGGTCGCGACGCCGTTCGGGCTGTTCTGCGCGGTGCTGCTGGACCGGCGGCTGCGCTGGTCGCGGGTCTACCAGAGCGCGCTCTACCTGCCGGTCGTGTTGTCGCTGGCCGTGGTGGGCTTCATCGCCCAGCTCGTCTACTCCTCCGACTACGGCGTGCTGAACGCGGTCACCGGCCTGACCGTGGACTGGCTGGGCGACCGGTCGATCAACATCTGGGTCGTGATGGTCGCGGCCGGCTGGCGGCACGTCGGCTACGTCATGATCATCTACCTGGCCGGGCTCAAGGCCGTGGACCCGGCGCTGAAGGAGGCCGCCGCCATCGACGGGGCCACCGAGGCGCAGGCCTTCTTCCGCGTGGTGTTCCCGACGCTGCGGCCGGTCAACGTGATCGTGCTGGTCATCACCGTGATCGAGGCGCTGCGCGCGTTCGACGTCGTCTACGCCGTCAACAAGGGCAGGAACGGCCTGGAGCTGCTGTCGGTGCTGGTCACCGAGAACATCGTGGGCGAGGCCGGCCGCATCGGCTTCGGCTCGGCCATCGCCGTGATCCTGCTGGTGATCTCGCTGGGGTTCATCGTCACGTACCTGTCGCAGCTGTTCAAGGAGGAGCGATGACGCTCACCGCGCCCGCCGCCGCTCCCCCGGCCCAGGACCGGCGGCCGCCCGCGCGCCGGCCCGTGCGGCCGCTGCGCGTCCTGCTGCACGTCTTCCTCGCGCTGGTCGCGCTGGGCTGGGTGCTGCCGCTGGCCCTGTCGGTCTACGCCTCGCTGCGGCCGTACGCGGAGACGGCCCGGCTGGGCTACCTGTCGGTGCCCGAGCACCTCACGCTCGGCTACTACGCCGAGGCGTGGAGCCGGGCCGAGCTGCCCCGCTACTACCTGAACACGCTGATCATCGTCGTCCCCGGGGTGCTGGTCACGCTCTTGCTGGCCTCGTTCACGGCGTTCGCGGTCGCGCGGGTGCGCGTCCCGGGGCGCAAGGCGCTGCTGATCGTGTTCACCGCCGGGAACCTGATGCCGCCGCAGGTGCTCATCACCCCGCTGTACACCCTCTACACGCTGGTGCCGCTGCCCGCCTGGCTGTCGGACTCCCAGTCGCTCTACGACTCCTACCTCGGGCTGATCCTCATCCACGTGGCGTTCCAGTTCGGCTTCTGCGTCTTCGTCATCGCGAACTTCATGCGGACGATCCCGGAGGAGATCACCGAGGCGGCGCTCGTGGACGGCGCGAGCGTGTGGAAGCGCTACTGGCGGCTCACGCTGCCGCTGTGCAGGCCGGTGCTGGCGGCGCTGGCCACCTTGGAGTTCACCTGGATGTACAACGACTTCCTGTGGGCGCTGGTGCTGATGTCCTCGGGCGACAAGCTGCCGGTGACCTCGGCGCTGAACAACCTGCGCGGCCAGTTCTTCACCGACTACAACCTGCTGGCGGCCGGGTCCCTGCTGGTGGCGCTGCCCACGCTGGTCGTCTTCCAGCTCCTGCACAAGCAGTTCGTCGCCGGGCTCACGCTGGGCTCGACCAAGGGCTAGGTGTACCTGGCCAAGGTCAGGAGGGTCGGAGCAGGGCGTGGAAGCGGGTGGCGACCTGCTCCCACGTCCACTCGCGGGTGATCCAGTCGCGGCCGCGGGCGCCCATCTTGCGTGCCCGCGCGGGGTCGGAGAGCAGGTCGACGACGGCCTGGGCGACGTCCGCGACGTCCGCGCCGTCCACGACCAGGCCCGTCTCCCCGGGCCGGACGGCGTCCGGCGCGCCGCCGGAGTTGCCCGCGACCACCGGCAGGGCGGTCGCCGACGCCTCCAGGAAGACGATCCCGAGGCCCTCGACGTCCACGCCGTTCCAGCGGGTGCGGCAGGGCATCGCGAAGACGTCGGCCGCCGCGTAGTAGCCGGGCAGGCTCGCGGCGGGGACCGTGCCGGTGAACCTGATCGACTCGTGCCCGCCCGCCAGGCGCTCCAGCCGCGACCGGTACGGGCCGCCGCCCACGAGCAGCAGCACCGCGTCCGGCACCGCGCGCAGCACCCTGGGCCAGGCCCGGATGAGCTGGTCCTGGCCCTTGCGCGGGACCAGCCGGGACACGCAGGCCACCACCGGCCGGCCGTCGAGGCCCAGCGCCGCCTTGGCGGCCCGCGGGTGGAACTGGTCGACGTCGACGCCGGGCGCCAGGCGGACGAGCTTGTGCGGGGGGATCGCCGCGGCCAGGCGCTGCCGCGTGTAGTCGCCCAGATAGGTCACCACGTCGGCGTGCGCGCCGATCCTGCGCAGCACCGAGCGGAAGCCCGGCGCGCCCGCCCACGACGCCTCGTGGCCGTGGGTGAGCATCACCACCCGCCGCGCGCCCGCCGCGCGCAGGCGGGGCGCGAGCAGGCCGAGCGGCGCGGCCGCGCCGAAGACGACGGTCTCGGCGCGGTGCTCGGCCACCAGCCCGGCCGCCCTGCGCGCGACGGCCGGGGTGGGCAGCATCAGCCGCGTCGGGTGCCGGACGACCCGGTACGGCTGACGCCGGTCGAACTCCTCGCATCCCGGCCAGGCGGGGGCGTAGACGGCCACACCCGGCGTGCGGAGCGCGAGTCCGTGCACGAACGACTGGATGCCGCCCGGCCTGGGCGGGAAGTCGTTCGTCACGAAGACCACGTCGGTCACGGTTCGGGGACGCCGTTCAGTCTCGCCCACGAGCGGGCCAGGGCGTTGCGCTCGGGGCTGGAGGGATGGGAGGCATAGAGCACATATTCCACCGCATCCGGCGACAAGTCGGAAATGTTGGTTATGGCGAGGCGTTTCTGCATCGCGACGAACGTGGCCGGATCCCTGGTGAGGTCGAGGGCGTGCACGTCGGCCCGCGCCTCCACGTGCCGCGTGATCAGGTTCTGGGCCGGGTCGGAGACCAGCGAGGCCAGCGTCATCAGCCCCATGAGCACGCCGATGGCGCGCGGGTCGGCCACCGAGGCGATCCCCGTGCGCCGCCGCAGCGGCCCGACCAGCAGGAACAGGCCGATCGCCCCGAAGGCGGCCAGCAGGCCGCCGAGCAGCGTGCCGTCGAGCACGTCGGCGTGCTTGGCGTGGCCCAGCTCGTGCGCGACCACCAGCTCGACCTCCGACTCCGGCGCCTTGAGCAGCGTGTCGTAGACGACGATCCGGCGGGTGGCCCCGAAGCCCGACACGTACGCGTTGAGCGCCGTGGTGCGCCGCGAGGCGTCGGCGACCAGCACGTCCTCGACCGGGACGCCGTCCCGCTCGGCCATGGCCAGCAGCTCCGACCGCAGCGAGCCCTGCGGCATGGAGGTGAAGTCGTTGAACAGCGGCTCGAACACCACCGGGTAGACGTACGACACGCCGAGGGTGAGCGCGAACGCGCCCACGGCGGCCGGGATCCACCAGCGGCGCACCTTGCGGGCCAGCGCCACGAGGGCGAGCAGCATGACGGCCGTCAGCAGCACGCCGACGCCGGTGTTCTTGAGCCGGTCGGCGGCCCAGCCCGCCCAGTCCTGGGTGGACAGGCCGTAGTCGCGCAGGATCGTCTCGAACCACATGCCGAGCGGCCACCTCAGCACCTCGGTGATCGCGGTGAGCACCACCACGCCGAGGATCACCCGCACCCACCACGGGCCCCTGAGCACGCCCAGCACCTTGGCCGCGAACGGCGTCAGGACCAGCAGCCCGGCGAACAGGACCGTGAGGCCGAGCGAGATGTAGCCGGGCAGGGTGGTGGCCGCGTCGAACGCCTGCGCCCTGGCGATCTGGGCGGCGCTGAAGTCACGGGCGGGGTCGGGGGCGACGGCGGGCGCGCCCGCCGCCAGGACCCGCCAGGGGGTGGTGAACGCGACCACGGCCAGGATCACGCCGCCGACCAGGGCCAGGGCGGCGCCGGCGGCGCGCCTGGAGCGGGATTCCACGCGTTGCCGTTCGCGGGCGATCAGGTGCTCCGCCGTTCCCGTCAGCTTGCCGGTTCCTGGACGGGCCTCGACGCCTTCGGCGAAGGGGGTGGCGGGATCGCCCGCGCCCTTGCCACGGCCCTTGCCCTCGCCTCCACCTTTGCCGCCCTTGCCGGGGTGGTCCGGGGGCTCGTCGGGGGCCTCGGGGCTCCTGCCGGGGGTGTCCGTGCCATCGGCGGCCTGCGCGCAGGGCTGGGCGTCGGTGGCGGGGGCGTCGGCGTGGGTCGCGTGGGGGCGGTCGTCGGGGGTGGGGGGTCGGGGGTGACGGGGGTCCTCGGTGTCGGGGTCGGCGTCCGCGTCGGGGCGGGCGTCCGGATAGTCCGGATCGTCGGCGTGGCCCGGGGACTCGGGGGGCTCGTTGGTGCCGGACGGCTCCGGCGGCGCACCGTCACCGGGCCGGTCTCCGCCGTCGTCCCTGATGGCCACACCGCCGCCGTGCGCCGCCGCGACCGCCGTGCCGGGCTCGTCGGCCCCTCTGGCGACCGCTCCGGCGGGCTCGTCCCCTTCCCGGGGCGGGTCGTTCCGCTCGCTCATCTGCCTCCCCTTCACGCGAGCTGCTCTCGTACGTACTCGCGCCACCGTGCCGCCAGCGTCTCGGCGGTGAGCCCCACGGAGGCGAGCGCCTGATCGACGCCGGCCACGCGGGCATCACGGTAGAGCCGTACCAGGGTCCCGTCACCGAACCGGTCTGCGAGGAAGCGACACGCCATCCATGCCTCCTGGTACGCCCGCGCGAGCCGTCCGGGATCGGCGGCCGTGGGGGCGAAAGCCGCAGGTCCGGGCAACTCGCTCGGCAGCCGGCCGGCCTGTACGTCGGCGGCGAGTTCGGCGGCGGCCGTCCTGACGGGGAGCCCCGCGTCGCGGTAGGCCACGTAGTCGGCGAACCCCTCGTAGAGCCAGACGGGCAGCCGGTCGGTGCCCGCGGCGACGTGGGTGAGCTCATGGGTGAGGACGACGTCGCGTCCCGTGGGGGTGAGCCGGGCGAACGAGCCGGGCACGACGATCACCCTGGCGCCGTCGGCAACCGCGGCCAGCCCGTCCAGCGGGCCCGTGCCGGCCAGCCCGGCCGCCTCAGCGTCGGAGTCCGGCACGACGACCAGCGCGCGCACCGGCCGGCCGAGCACCGCGGACACCCGCCGTCCGGCGAGGTCCGCGCGGCGGGCCAGATCGGCGAGCACGCCGGGCTCCGCGCGGTGCCCCACGACCACGGACCGCGCGCCGCGGGCCACCTGACCGCCGTCGCTCCACAACCCGCGCGCCCCGGCGGGCAGGACGGCGGCGGGCGGCGCGTCGGCGACCACGAGCACCGCCGTCGACAGCAGCAGGATCGAGAGGAGCAGCCGCGGACCGCGAAGGGACGGACGCACCTGCGAGGACACGGCCCGATGCTAGTAGGCCCACGCCCCTCCCGGCCCCTTCCCGAGACCGGGCCCTCCGCCGGACCGATCCCGTCGCGGAGCCGGGCCCTCCGCCGGACCGGGTCCTGCTCGGGGCCGGGCATGCGACAGGCCCCGGCCCGGACCGGGGAGGGTCCGGGCGGGGCCCGTTGTCACGCGCCGGGACGCACCGCGCCGACGAACGACGACTTCCGCCATCCGCCCAGTTTGTCGATGCGCACCCGTTCGCCGGTCCGCGGCGAATGGACCATCTTGCCGTGGCCGACGTACATGCCGACGTGGCCCAGCCCGTTGAAGAACATCAGGTCGCCCGGCTTGAGATTGCGCCAGGAGACCTTGCGCTTGATGCGGGCGAACTGGCTGTTCGTCACGCGCGGGAGTCGTACCCCGGCCTTCTTCCAGGCGTACTGGACGAGTCCGGAGCAGTCGAACGCACCAGGGCCCGTGGCCCCGTACCGGTACGGGTCGCCGACCTGATGCTTGGCGACGGCGACGGCCCTGCGGGCCTTCGACGCCTGCCGCGCGGCCTTGGCCGACTTGGCAGACCTGACGGTCTTCGCCGACTTGGCCGACTTCGCAGTGGCCGCCTTGGCGGTGCTGGACACCGCGGTGAGCCTGGCGGCCGATTCGCTCACCGTCTGCGCCCCGGCCGGCACGGCATGGAGAACCGCACCTCCGGCCGTCACGGTCATCGTGAGTGCGACGCCCCTCAGGGCAAGACGGGACAGACGGGGGTTATGCAGGGAGGTAGACAGGATTTCTCCTTGTGTCTTCCACGAACGCCTACCGGGTTAGCTGACGGATTCGGGCCTGGAAGTCGCCCTACGGCGCGAAGACGCGCCGATTCACCCCTGATCCCGGGGGATGACGGGATCTGTGGGTCCCCGGCTCCGTGCCTCCTGGCTGCACGGACTCGGCAGGTCGCCGCCCGATGGTTGTGCCTGAACGGGGATATCGGCGGCGACCGCTGGATTTTTATCTGGTCCGCATCGGGGTTCCGATGTCGATCCGCGGTGCGCATGGCTTGCTGACCGCGACGCCAGAAACTACGCCGAGGGGTCAAGATTTGGCAAAGGGAGACTCGGCCTGTAAAGATCAGATAAAGGTGCAAGTAAAGGGTGAAACCCCTGCTGGACCTCAGGGTTCCGTTACCGGTTTGTGACCCTTCTCACACTTCCCGACACACCCGATTGTCAGGGCACTTTCGCCCCGTTTGTCCCGTTCGCCGCAGCGATCACGGGCACGCCGAAGCCGCCCGAGATTTAGGGCGGGGGCCGAGTCAGGGGCGGATGGCTCCGACGAGCGGGCGGCCGTAGTCGGCGAGGCGGACGACCTTGACGACGTCGCCCGTCTGCGGCGCATGGACGATCTTGCCGCCGCCCGCGTAGATGCTGACGTGCCCGAGCCCCTCGCTGAAGATGAGGTCACCCGGCTGGAGGTCCTTGAGGTCCACCTTCCGGCTCGCGCCCCAGGCCCACTGCTGCCAGGTCGTACGCGGCAGTGAGACGCCGGCGGCGCGCCAGGCCGCCTGCGTCAGCCCTGAGCAGTCGTAGCCGCGCGGGCCCGTGCCCCCGTAGATGTACGGCTTGCCCACCTGGGCGAAGGCGAAGTTCAGGACGGCCGCCGCGCTGCCCGAGGCGGGACCGGTGTACTTGATGCCGGTGCTGTTGGGGTTGCCCGGGTTGTAGGCCCCCAGCTTGTCCAGGAGCTTCTTCTGCTGGCCGACCAGCTTCAGCACCTCGGCCCGCTCCCGCTGGACGGCGTCCCGCTCCTTGTCGGCGTCGGCGAGCGCGGTCTCGGCGTTGTCGCGCTCGGCCTTGAGCCCCTTGTTCTCGCGGTCGAAGGCGGCCAGCTTCTCCAGCCGCTCGCGCGAGAGCTGCCCGGCCATGGCCAGCCCGGCCAGCAGGTTCTCGGGGTCGTCGACGCCGACCATGCCGGGCAGGGACGTGACGTCCCCGCCCAGCTTGTAGGAGTCCACCGCCACCCTGATGATCTCGGCGCGGAGGTCGGCGACCGTCTGCAGCTTCTGCTTGTAGCGGTCGTTGAGCCTGGTGTAGGCGTCCTTGGCCTTCTTGTAGTTCTCGGTCGCCGTGTTGTACCGGTCGACGACCCTGTCGGCCTTGTCGTTCAGCTTCTCCAGCTTGGCCTTGGCCTGTTTGAGAGTGGGCTTGGGATCAGCGAGCGCCGCACCCATCGGGACCGTCATCAGTCCGATCGCGAGACCCGCGGCCACCGTCACCCGGCCAAACCTCACAGCGTCGCCTCCCAGGGATTACACCTGGGGCGAAATAGTACAGAAGTGGCGGGTTGGGTCTCGCCAATAGTGCTAATTCGTAACTTATGCGCGGCCCAACCGGCGCAGCAGCAGACCGGACGGAACCGGTCTGGCGCCCATCCGGCGTACGGACTCGGCGACCTCGCGGTCGGAGGAGACGACGGCCATGGCCCGGCCGGGCGGCTCGGCCCGGACGAGCTGGCGGATCAGGTCGTCGGCGATCTCCCCCGGCGCGCTGAACAGCACCCGCACCCCGCGCGGCGCCACCACCTGCACCGGCGCGTTGAGCTCGGCGCCGTCGAAGACCACCGTCACCTCGACCCGGGTCTGGGCGACCAGCCCGCCGAGGCCGGTCATCAGCCGGTTGCGCTGGTCGGCGAGGGTGAGCGTGCCGTAGCCGGTCTTCGTGACGTTGTATCCGTCGATGATCAGGTGGACCTGCGGCAGCGCCAGGAGCTGGTCGAGGAGCTGCGGGTCGTCGTCGGCCAGGGCCCGCGCGGGCACCCCGCGCACCCCCGGACGCTCGCCGGTGCTGGCCGCGACCGAGTCGGCGGGCCTGCTGATCGTGGTGGGCAGCGCCAGCTCCCTGCGCAGCCCGGCCGAGGCGTCCTGAAGGGCGTCGAGCAGCACCCTGATGCGGGCGTCCTCGATGCTGCGGCCCTCGCGGGCGGCCCGGCGGGAGGCTTCGAGCTGCCTCTCCACGTCGGCCAGGCGCTCGCGCAGGCGGCGCAGCTCGGCCTCGCCCGCGTTGCCGGCGGCGGAGGCGGCGTGCCGGGCGTCGTCGGCGGCCTGTTCCATCTCCTCGGCCCTGCGGGTGGCGGCCTTGGCCCGCTCGCGGGCGTCGTGGAGCTTGCGCCGCAGGTCGGAGTTCTCGGCGCGGGCCGCCTTGATCTGCTCGCGCAGCCGGTCGGCCTCCTCCTTGGCGGCGGTCTTCTGGGCGGCGAGCTGCTCGCGCAGCCGCGTCACCGCCTCCTCGCGCTCGGACCCCTCGGCCGCCACGGCGGACTGCTCCAGGTCGGCGCGGGCGGTTTCGATCATCTCCGCCCAGCCGGGGGGCCTGGTGAGATAGGCTGCGGCAGCCACCAGCACGGGGTCGGCGGCGGGCGGCACACTGCCCTCGGCCAGCGCGGCGACCAGCTCGGGCCATCCGGCGGCGACGGACTCCGCGACCAGTTCGCGGAACTTCTTGTCGTTCTCCAGTTGCGCGGCGATCGGCGCGCTGCCCAGCTTGGCGCGCTTGCGCGGGTCGAACTTCGCGATGCCGCGCAGCGGCGGCGGCACGGAGACGGCGGGCATCGTGCCGAGAACCTGGGCGGCCAGGTCGACGACGTTGAGGCGCACCTGCTCGGGAAGCGGGCGAGACAGGCCTTCACCCGCTGAACTCATCCCACTTGTCCCTTCGTGACATGCCCTTTCAGACAAGGGTACGGCTCTTGCGTACCTGACCGTAACGGTCCCTTGAACCTAGACAAGCGCTTGGTAGGGGGTATACGACTGAGCCGGGGCAGCGGTGCGGCCTGGAGGTGAGCGGTGACGGAACAGATGCGCACGTCCACGCGTGACCTGGAGGAACTGCGCGAGCGGGCGTCCCGCTGGCTGCGCGGACGGGTCGGCGGGGACGCCACGGTGTCGGAGCTGTCGCGGCCCTCGGGCAACGGCATGTCGAGCGAGACGCTGTTCTTCACCGCCACCTGGGCCGCCGGGACGCGGCGGTGCGTGGCCAGGCTCGCACCTGCGGCGGAAGCCGTTCCGGTGTTCCCCTCCTACGATCTGCGGGCCCAGTTCGAGGTCATGCGGCTGGCCAGGGAGAAAGCTGGGATCCCAGCGCCGAGACCGCTCTGGTTCGAGCCCGACCCCGCGCCGCTCGGGACGCCGTTCTTCGTCATGGAGCGGGCCGAGGGCGAGGTGCCGCCGGACGTCATGCCGTACACGTTCGGGGGCTGGCTGCACGACGCCTCCCCCGGCGACCGGCGGCGGCTGCAGGAGGCGAGCGTCGGGCTCGTGGCGGCGCTGCACGAGACGCCGTACACCGGGCAGGACGTCGCGGTGCTCGGCCCGCTCGCCCCCGGCGGCACGGACGGCCTGCGCGCGCACGTCGAGGCCCAGCGCGCCTACTACCGGTGGGCGCACGGCGCCCGGCCGATCCCCGTGCTGGAGCGGGCCTTCGACTGGCTCGGCTCACACTGGCCGGACGACCCCGGCCCCGACGTCCTGACCTGGGGCGACGCCAGGATCGGCAACGTGATGTACCGCGACTTCACGCCGGTGGCGGTGCTCGACTGGGAGATGGCCGCCGTGGGCCCGCGCGAGCTGGACCTCTCCTGGATGATCTTCCTGCACCGCTTCTTCCAGGACCTCGCGGTGACGATGGGCCTGCCCGGCATGCCGGACTTCATGCGCCGCGACGATGTTTGCCAGAAATATTGCGAAATAACTGGCTACGAACCCCGCGACCTCGACTTCTACGAGATGTACGCCGCCCTCCGCCACGGCGTCATCATGGCCCGGGTGTGGCAGCGCAGGATCCACTTCGGCGAGCAGCCCATGCCGGACGACCCCGACGACCTGGTGCTCCACCGGGCCGCCATCGAGGAGCTGCTCACCCGCTAGCGTCGTAGACCAGCAGCGCGATCTGCACCCGGTTGTTCAGGTCGAGCTTGGTCAGGATGCGCGAGACGTGCGCCTTGACCGTGGGCACGCTCATGAACAGCTCCCGCCCGATCTCGGCGTTCGACCTGCCCTGCCCCACGGCCAGCGCGACCTCGCGCTCCCGCTCGCTCAGCCGGCCGAGCAGCCCCCGCGCCCGCTCGGTGCGGTCGCGGCCGCCCCCGTCGGACACGTGCGAGATGAGCTGCCGGGTCACCGCCGGCGACAGGATCGGCTCCCCCGCGGCCACCCGCCTGACGGCGTCGACCAGGTCTCCGGGCGGGATGTCCTTCAGCAGGAACCCGGCCGCCCCCGCGCGCAGCGCCCGCACGACCTGGGCGTCGGCGTGGAAGGTGGTCAGCACCACGACCTCGGGCGGCGAGGCGGTGCGGCGCAGCGCCTCGGTCGCGGTGAGCCCGTCGACGCCCGGCATGCGGATGTCCATCAGGACGATGTGCGGCCGGTGCTCGGCCACCCGCGGCGGCACCTCGGCCCCGTCGGCCGCCTCGCCCACGATCTCGATGTCCGCGGCCCCGCCGAGGATCATCGACAGCCCGGCCCGCACCATCGCGTCGTCGTCCACGATCAGCACCCTGATCGGCGCGTCCATCTGCCCTCCGTCGGTCAACGTCCGTCCCCGTCCTGCTCCGGCGGCCACGGCAGCCAGGCGCGTACCCGGAACTCGCCGCCGGTCACGCCGTGCTCCAGCCGGCCGCCGGCCAGCTCGGCCCGTTCGGTCAGCCCGATGAGCCCGGCGCCCGCCCCCGGCATGCGCGG
This sequence comes from Nonomuraea sp. NPDC001684, assembly GCF_053596515.1. Taxonomy (NCBI): domain Bacteria; kingdom Bacillati; phylum Actinomycetota; class Actinomycetes; order Streptosporangiales; family Streptosporangiaceae; genus Nonomuraea; species Nonomuraea sp. NPDC001684. Next base: position 7,883 of record NZ_JBSFGJ010000100.1, on the reverse strand, counting down.
CCCGTGCCGCGACCACACCGGGTTGCGCACCTCGGCCGAGACCCCCTCGCCCGGCTCGCCCGCCACGGCCACGGCCACCGGCGCGCCGTCCGCGTGCTTGCGCGCGTTGGTGAGCGCCTCCTGCACGATGCGGTAGACGTTGCGGCCCGCCCCGGCCGGGACGCCGTCGGCGGCGCCCAGGTCGAGGCGTACGTCCATGCCGGCCTGGCGGCACTCCTCGACCAGCGCGGGCAGGTCGGCGAGCGTCGGCTGCGGCCGGTCGGGCACCGGGTCGGCGGCCCCCGGCGGGGTGTGGCGGAGCACGCCGATCACCTCGCGCAGGTCCTGGAGCGCCAGGTGGGCGTTGCTCCTGATCGCGCCGGCGGCCCTGGCGACGTCCTCGGCGGGCGCGTCGGGACGGAACTCCAGCGCCCCGGCGTGCAGGCTGAGCATCGAGATGCGGTGGGCCAGCACGTCGTGCATCTCGCGGGCGATGCGCTCGCGTTCGAGCCGCTTGGCGTCCTCGGCGGCGGTCTCGGCCCGTTGCCTGAGCGACCAGACGAGCTGCCGCCTGGCCCGGATGACGATGCCCCAGGCGTAGACGGTCAGCACGATCGTGACCCCGAACGCCGCCCCCCACAGCGGCGTCAGGTCCTCCTGGGGCCGCAGCAGCACGTACGGGGCCAGGGTGACCAGCGCCAGCAGCGTGACGGGCCCCGACACCTTGAACGGCCGGTGCACCGCCACGGTGAACAGCGCCACCAGCGAGGCCCCGCCGACCAGCTCCAGGTAGGACGACAGCAGGATCGTCACCAGCGCGAACCCCACCGGCCAGCGCCGCCGCAGCCACACCCCCGCGCACGCCAGCGCGCCCACGATCTGCTCGACGGCCAGCAGCGGCTCGGGCTCGTTCCTGATCTCCTCCAGGCTGATGAACGTCACGCCGCAGGCCAGCAGGAACAGCGCGATGTCGGAGACCCAGTCGAGGGTCGAGCGCCGCACCCGGCCCCCGCGCCCGTCGCCGAGCAGCGTGGACGGCAACGCCCACCGGTATTCCAGGGCCGGATCGCCCTCCCCCCGCAGTTCCCTCACATTCGTCGAGGTTATGCCCTGCGCGGGAGCCGGCGACAGCGACCAAAGTCGGTGTCGTCGCAGACCGATGGCCGAGGCGGGCGGGCCGCCGCGGCGGCGAGTGTGGACGGCATGAAAGCGGTGGTGGAGGTGTTCGGCTGGCTGCTGATCCTGCAGGGGGTCGGCGGGCTGCTCAACACGCTGTTCGGCTGGTGGGGGTGGGCGCACGGCCTGCTCGTCGTCAATGTGCTGCCCTTCCTCGACGGTTACGAGGTCTTCGCGGCCGTCGTGATCGGCGTGCTGGGGTTCGCGCTGCTCTCGGTGGCCGGCGCGGCCGGGCGGACGGCCGGCGGGGCGGAGGAGGGCCGATGAGCGGGACCGCGCTGCGTCCGCCGCGGCACCGTCCCGACCGCCGGGCGGTGGCGTGGTGGACGGTGCAGTGGCTCGTCCTCATGGTCCCCCTGGCGGCGGCGGCCGTGGGCGCGTACCTGGTGTTCACGCCGCGCACGCCGGGGCTGGGGGTGGCGGCGGTGGCGTTCGCGGCGGCGTGCCTGCTGGTGGCGCTGGCCGAGCCGCGGGCGGCCTACCGGGTGCAGCGGTGGGAGGTCACCGAGGAGGCGGTCTACGTCCGCCAGGGGTGGCTGACGCACACGTGGAAGGTGGCGCCGATGTCGCGGATCCAGCGGGTCGACACCGAGCGGGGGCCGGTGCAGCGGCTGTTCGGGCTGGCCGACGTCACCGTGACCACCGCCTCCTCCGCCGGAGCCGTCAAGATCACGGCGCTGGACCACCGGCTCGCCGCGGACCTGGCCGAACGGCTCACCGCGCGCACCCAGGCGACGCCCGGGGACGCGACGTGACCGGCTGGCAGCGGCTGTCGGGCCGGGGCCTGTGGAACGCGGCCGCCAGGTCGCTGGCGTTCGCGGCCGGCGCCGTGGCCGCGCTGGCGCGGTTCCTGGTGGGCCAGGACTGGGAGGCGGGCGGCGTCGTCGCCGCGTGCGCGGGGGCCGCCGTGCTGATCGTGGCGGGGGCGGTGGCCTACGAGGCGGCCCGGCTGCGGACGACCGCCTGGCGGCTCACGTCCGACCGGCTCGAACTGCGCTCGGGCGTGACCGTGCGGCAGCACCGCGCGGTCCCGCTGGACCGGGTGCGCAGCGTGGACCTGCGCGCCGACCCGGTGCGCCGGGCGTTCGGCCTGACCGTGGTCAAGGTCGGCACCGGCGAGCGCGCGGCCGAGGGCTCGGAGCTGGTGCTGGACGCCCTCGACCGGCACTCGGCCGAGATGCTGCGCCGCACGCTGCTGCGCCAGGACGCGCCCGCGCCCGAGGACGGTCCCCTGGCCGAGCTGCGCTGGTCGTGGATCCGGTACGCGCCCCTGTCGGTCTGGACGTTCACCGGGGCGGCGGTGGTCCTGGGCGCGGCCTACAAGGGGCTCGGGGCCGTCGGGCTCAAGGACTTCACCGACCGGGCGGCGAGCGGCCTGTGGGGCTGGGTGAGCGCGCAGCCGTGGCTCGCCGTCCCGCTGGTCCTGGCGCTCAACGCGGCCGTCGGCGCGCTCGGCGCGTTCCTGCTGTACGCCGAGTCCTGGGGCCGCTACCGCCTGGAACGCGAGCCCGGCCGGCTCAGGCTGCGCCGCGGGCTGCTGACCACGCGTTCGCTGACCCTGGAGGAACGGCGGCTGCGCGGCGTCGAGATCAGCGAGCCGCTGCTGCTGCGGCTGGGCGGCGGCGCCCGGGTCAAGGCCGTCGCGACCGGCCTGGCCAAGACGGAGGACGAGACCGAGGACGTGGCCGCCCTCACCCCGCCGCTCCCCCGCGCCGAGGCCGCCCGCGTCGCCGCCGCGATCGCGAACACGACGGCGGGCGTCGGGACAGGCCCGGGGATCGGCGCGGGGGCGGAGATCGGCGCGGGGGCGGGGATCGGCGCGGGGGCGGGGATCGGCGCGGGGGGCGCGTCTTTGGTCGTGCATCCGGTGGCGGCCGGGCGGCGGCGGGTCGTGCGGGCGCTGGTGGCCACCGTCGTGCTGACGGCGGGCGCGGGGCTCGCCTGGTGGCTGCTGCCCGCGTCGTGGCCGCGCGCGTGGGTGTGGGCGGCGCCCGTCCTGGCGCTCCCGGTGGGGTTGTGGCTGGCCGCCGAGAGCCGGCGCGCTCTCGGTCACGCGCTGGGCCCGCGGCACCTGGTCACGCGCCGCGGCGCGCTCGTCCGCCGTACGGTGGCGCTGGACCGGGCCGGCATCACCGGCTGGACGTTCCGGCAGTCGTTCTTCCAGCGGCGCTCGGGCCTGCTGACCGTCTCGGCCTGCACAGCCGCGGGCGGCGGCCACTACGAGGTGCTGGACGTGGGCCGCGGCGACGGGCTCGACCTGGCGGCACGCGCGGTCCCGGGCCTGCTGGAGCCGTTCCTGACCGGCGGACAGGGCGGCGGCCCGGGCGACGGACAGGGCGGCGGACGGGGCAGTGGGCGGGGCGGCGGTCCGGGCGGCGGTCCGGACGGCGGGCGGCAGGCCGCGTGATCCACCACGGTTGCCCATGCCCCTGTAGCGGACAAGCCGTGATCGCGCGGCCCGGCGGCTTTCTGGTCAATACGCTATTTGTCGCGCTTGCAACCGAGTTGCAGCCTTGTTGACCGTTGAGGTAGATCGCCCGCCGGGAGGATGATCCCCGCGCCGCGGAGCCGGCCACCTCGTTCGCCGGTCAGGGGCCGGGCCTGGCCCTGCTGTTGCTGCTGGTGGCCGCCCTGTCGGCGGCGGTGCTGGCACTCGGCAGGACCGTGCCGGCCCTGCACACGGCCGCCAAGCGGCGCGGGTACGAGCTGGCCGGGCTGAAGGCGTCGGGCGCGCGGGTGGCGGCGCTGCGGGTCGCGCTGCTGCTGGAGCAGGTGATCACGGTGGCCGCCGGCACGCTGGCCGGGCTCGCCGCCGGGCTGACGGCGGCCAAGGTGGCGCTGGGCCGCATCCCGCAGTTCACCGTGCCGCCGGGCACGCCGCCGCTGCCGCACGAGGTCGCTGCGGTGCCGGTCGCGCTCGTCGTCGGCGCGGCCCTGCTGGTCAGCCTGCTGGTCGCGGGGGCGGTGTCGGAGCTGCTCCTGCGCGGCATCCGCGTCGAACGGCTCCGTGAGGCCCCCGCGTGACGTCCGGTCGAGGGCCGCGTGAGGCCCGCGTGACGTCCGGCTGAGGGCGTCCTGACGCTCGCGTAGGGGCCGCCTGACGCTCGCGTACGGGTCGCCTGACGCCCGCGCCCTGACGCCCGCGCCCTGACGCGCGCCCCTGACGCCCGCGCCCCCACGTCCGCGCCCTGAGGTTCGCCGCGTGGGATCAGCTTCCGGCCGGCTGTTTGGCCAGCTCGGCCAGGTATGCCCTGGCCAGGGCGAGCGCGCCGTCCTGCGCCTCCTTGCGGGGCATGAGCCGGGCCTTGGGCGAGTTCGCCGGCTCGCCCTTGGGCCGCTCGGCGCCGGAGTAGTCGACCCTGACCACCAGCGCGCCGGTACGCGCGATCACCGTGCCGCTGGAGGCCGACACCTCTCCCTGCCTGGTCTGCACGAACTGGCCGTAGGCCTGCTCGCCGAGCCCCTCGATGTCGCGCAGCTCGCCCCACGTGATGCCGCCGATGGACGATTCGGCGGTCTTCCTGTCGCCGCCGTACTCGCCGGCGTAGTACGCCTTGGCCGCGCCCGGGTCGATCGCGCCCGCCCGGTTGGTGAAGCGGTGGGTGGTGATCAGCAGGCTGCGGATCCTGACGTTCCCGGCCGTGCCCGGCAGGTCGAGGTTGAGCCAGCGGCACTCGGTCTCGTTGTCGTTGCCCGACTCGGTGGCGCGCGCCCTCGTGGTGGGCTTCGGCACCAGGCGGGTGGCTGCCTCCGTGACGGCCTGGCAGGCAGGCGGGAAGGCGGCCAGCTCCGTGGGCGAGGGCGTCGGGCGGGCGGCCGGGCTCTGGGTGGCCGGGGCCTGGTCGGCCTTGGCCAGCACGCCGGGGTGTTGCGCCTGCCAGGCGGCCACGCCCTTGGCGAAGTACGCGATCAGGCCGCTGACCTCGCGGATCGCGTTCTCCTCGGTGATGGACCTGGTGCTCTCGTTGGACAGGATCTGCGCGTCCTTGCGCTGCTGCCCGGCCTGGAACTTGACCCGGATCGTCATGTCCCCGACCTGGGCGTGGGCCTGGCCGAAGGAGTACCACAGCAGCTTGCCGTCGCGCCGCCAGGTGTACTGGGCGAACGCCCCCTCGCCGACGCCGGTGACGTCCTTGACCGGGGAGACGTACTCCTTCTCGTCGGGGTCGAGCGAGGGCTTGGCGGTGGCTCCGTACTTGGCGCCGCGGTAGTCCATCTCGTAGGAGTTCTGGGCCATCGAGCGGCCGGTCTTGGCGCCCTCGCCCTTGTGCTGCTCGATCCTGACGTCGATCTCCCTGCTGCGCCAGAACTCGCCGAACGAGATGCGCTGGTTCTGCCAGTTGCAGGTGAAGGCGACGGTGTAGTCGGAGTCCCTGGAGGACTTGCTCACCGTCGCGCCGGGCGCCAGCCGTTCGGCCTCGTCCGCGGGCAGCATCGAGCAGGCGTCCGGGCCGGGGGCGGCGGCGGCCGGCACCACGGACCGCGCCGCCGACGACGACGGCCCGGCGGCCGTCCCGCCGCCGCCCTTGCCGGACAGCAACAGGTAGGCCCCCACGCCGCCGCCGGCCACGACCACCACCAGGGCCGCGGCGAGGGTGGGCAGCAACCACGCCGGGCGGCGTCCGGGCCGACCGGCGGGCGGCCCGCCCATCGGCCCCGTGGGCGGCTCCGGCGGCGGCCCCCACTGCGGCCCCGACGGCGGCCCCCACTGCGGACCGGGCTGAGGAACAGGCTGAGGAACAGGCTGTGGGCCCGGCTGCGGGTGAGGCGGCGGGCCCGGCTGCGGACCGAAGGGCGGGCCGGGCGGCGGTGTCGGCGGCCTTCCCTGCGGCTCGAACCGCCGGCCCGGCACCGGATGAGGGGTGGTCGGCGGCTCGTACTCGCTACCGGGATTCACTGCGACTCCTGAGATTGCCCTGACTTGCGGTGAGACATGGCGAAATGCCCCTTGCGGCACGCACAACGATCATCCCGGCAGCGCCCCGGAGACCGCCCGGGCGATCCGCAGCGCCGTCTCCTTGTCGACCGGCGCCTTGACCGACACCTCGTCGCGGTGCCAGATCACCTCGCCGAGCAGGTTGCTGGACCGGAAGAGCACGATGCTGTCGAACCGGCCGACCGTGCTGGAGGACATCAACAGCTCGAACCGGTTCTGCACGAACGCCGCCTCCCCCACCCCCGCGACGTCCACGACCTCACCGGCGGCCATCCGCGCCCGGGTGCCCTGCGCCGCGTTCCTGGTGCCCTTCTCGCTGGCGAACCGGCGCGCGGCCACCTGCGGCCCGCCGAGGTCGCCGTCGGGCTTCTCGACCCAGGTCCGTACGGTGATCCGCCGGCCCCGCCGCTCCTCCAGCCCCGCGACCCACTGGCACTCGCCGTCCCGCGTGGCGCTGCGCCGGACGGCGCCCTTCGCCAGCTCGGCGGCCTGGGCGTCGCTCAGCAGGCGGCAGGGGTCGGGGGCGGCGGCGTACCGGCCGGTCTCCGGCTGACCGGCCAGGGCGTCCACGGCGTACCAGCCGGCGCCGAGCACCGCGACGCCGGACGCGACGGCCACCGGCAGCAACCACCGCCGGCGACGCCCGGGGACCGGGCCGGAGCGCACCGGCGCGCCACTGAGCACCTGCCGGACCTGGGCCGCCGTGGGACGGGCGGCGGGTTCCTTGGCCAGCATCGCCATGAGCAGCCCGCCGAACTCGCGGCCCGCCCGCGCGGGGAAGGGCGGGTCGTGCAGCAGCACCGCCGCCGCGACCGCCGCGGGCAGCTGCCGCTCGAACGGCGCCCGACCCTCCACGGCGGTGTACAGGCTGGCGCCCAGCGACCACAGGTCGGACTCCGGGCCCGGCGCCTGCTCGTTGAGCCGCTCGGGCGCCATGTAGCCGGGCGAGCCGCCGCTGCCGGCGCCGTCGCCCTGACCGCCCATGGGGACGGCGATGCCGAAGTCGGTCAGCATGGCCGAGCCGTCGGCGTCGAGCAGGATGTTGGCCGGCTTGACGTCGTGGTGCAGGATGCCGTGGGAGTGCGCGACCTCCAGCGCCGACAGCACCTGCAGCCCGATGCGGGCCGCGTACGGGGGCGGCAGCGGCCCGTTCTCCCTGATCACCTTGTCCAGGGACCGGCCGGTGACCAGGTCCATGATGATCCACGGCTGGTCGCCGTCGAGCACCACGTCGTGCACCAGCACGATCGCCGGGTCGCGCAGGCGTCCGGCCGACCTAGCCTCGTGGATGGCGCGGTCGGCGAACTCGGCCCGCTGGTGGGGGCTCAGCCCCGGCGGCACCCGCACCTGCTTGACGGCGACCTCGCGGTCGAGCGTCTCGTCCAGCGCCCGCCACACCGTGCCCGCGCCGCCCTGCCCGAGCTGCTCGACCAGCCGGTAGCGGCCGGCCAGCAGGTAGTGGTCACTTCGCACGGCGCAACGCCTGCTCGCTCGCCCGGGCCGCCTTGATCGCCGCCTGCCGGACGTCCTCGTCGGTCGGCTTGTCGGCCAGGGTGGCGTACTGGACGGCCACCACCAGGTTGGCGATCCGGTAGTAGACGTGAGCCGAGTGGACGCGGCCGGTCTTGCCCTTCAGCTCGAACGCGAACGCCTCCTCGCCAAGGCCCGCCAGGTCGTGGACGGGGGTGCGGGTGGAGCGCATGTCGGTCTTGACGCCGATCTCCGGCCAGGTCCAGTGACGTGCGAATAGGGATCGACGTGGGCGGCACCCACACCGATGCCGTGCTCATCG
>NZ_JBSFGJ010000099.1:0-25810 GCF_053596515.1 Nonomuraea sp. NPDC001684 | reverse complement strand
GGCGTCGTCGAGCGCCGCCCGCGCCGAGGACACCTCCTGGTCGGCCACGCCGAGCGCCTTGAGCGCCTCGTTGAGCCGGAGCCCGGCCTGCCGCAGCTCGGCCTCGGCGGCGGGCACGTCGCGTCCGTCGGCGAACCTGCGGGTCTCCTCCAGCGCCGGGATCGCGGCGCGCAGCTCGTCGGCGGAGTTCTCGGCCACCGCGCGGTCGGCGTCGAGCTTGGTGGTACGGGCCTGCAGGGCGGCCAGCTCCTTGCGGGCCTGGGACACCTGGCGGTCGAGCGTGTCCTCGCGCAGCGTGGCGATCTCGGCCTTGACCAGCGCGATCTCCTCGGCCGCCGACTCGCCCGCGGCGCGGTGGCGGCCGAGGTCGGCGGCCAGCAGCTCGTCCTTGGCGGCGGCGTCGGCGAGCTTGCGCGCCTGCCTGCCGCGCCAGCAGCGCAACGCCTCGGCCAGGCGCACCCGGGCCTGGTCGCGGCGGTCGAACGTGCCGAGCAGCGCCTTGGACTCCACCTCGAACTCGGCCAGCCGGTCGGCCGCCTGCGCCGCCCGCACCCGCTTGGCGTGCTCGTCGCGCCGGGCCTCGCGCTCCTGCTCCAGCTCGGCGTCGAGGCCGGTGAGCGCCGCGATGGCCTCGAAGACGCGCTCGGGGGAGATCTCGTTGAGCGGCTGGGAGAGCAGGTTGGTGGCGACCTTGCTGCGCACGGACGTGGACAGGAACGACACGCACCTGACCCGGTCGCCGTAGAGCACCTTGGTCAGGTCGCGGGCCACGACGTCGCGCTTGCCCGCCGACCTCGGCAGCGACGCCCAGATCTCGTCGGCCCGCGCCACCCGCTCGGCCTCGGACGGCGAGGCGGCCAGATGGACGCCCTCCCGCCAGCGGATCTCCAGGTGCGGAGCCTCCTGGTTGACCTTGAGCCACACGGTGATCGCGCCGCCCGAGGTGTCGGGCACCTCGAACAGCTCCCCGCTGTCCTGCTCGCCCTCCTCGCCCGCCTCGCCCTCCTCGGTCAGGGTGAGGTCGGGCGCGGCGGACGGCTCGGGCGCGGCCGGCGGCGGGGCGAAGGAGTCCATGCCGGGCGGGCCGAAGACGCCCACGATGTAGCCGTGGTCGGCGCTCGCCCACTGGCGGGCGCCCGCGCCGCTGGCCAGCTCGGCGTTGAAGAGCAGCTCGGAGACCGCCTTGGCGCCCGAGGCGAAGCGCCACTGCTCGTCGCCGAGCAGCGCCGTGATCGAGGCGATGAACGACGACTTTCCCGCGCCGTTGGAGTCTTTGGGGCCCGCGCCCGCTACGACGATCAGCGTGCCGGGGACCGTGGGCACCGGATGGGTCGAGAGCCGTGAGATGTTGACCGCCTGCACGGCGATCAGCACCCGGTCTCCGACGACGTTCTCCATCTGCGACACCCGAACCCCCGTAACCCTTCCATCTGTCATGACGTTCACTGCGCCGACCTGCGGGCGCGTACGGCCGCCGCGAGCGGCGTGTGCGGGCCGGCGGCGAGGATCAGCTCCTCCTGCAGCCGCCGCCGGGCCGCCGGCGTGAGCCGGTGGAACTGCGGGCCGGGGACGTAGCCGCCCGCCTCCTCGCCGGCCTTCACCTGGGCCAGCAGACCGGCGTGCCGCAGCGTGCGCAGCGCCGACTCCAGCTCGCCGATCGGGACCTGGGTGTGGCGGCGCAGCTCCTCGACCGGGGTGGGGTGCGGCGACAGCCAGGAGTCCTCCGGCAGCAGGCCCTCGGCCCGGGGGATCGCGACAGAGTGGACCAGCACCAGCGTCAGCACCGCCCGCTCGCTCACGCCGAGCCCCGCGCCCGCCGCGACCGCCGGCGGGCGATCCGCCGCCGCCGCGCCCGCCGTCTCCAGGACCGCCTCCGGCTCGGGAGCGGGGGACGGGGGCTGGGCCAGGGCGGCCGTGTGGGTGTCGTCGTAGCCCGAGGTCCAGCGTTCGCGCAGCTGGATGAGGACGCGGCCGCGGCGGGCCAGCATCTCGCCGAGCGTGTGGCGCAGCGCCGGGTCGCGCAGCGCGGCGAAGCGGCCCTCGGCGACCGGCTCGGCGGCGTGCTCGACCACCATGAACGCGGCCACCAGCTCGGCCCGCCGCCGCTCGTCGTAGGCGCCCAGCAGGTCGTCGAACTCGGCCACGCCGAGCTCGGCCCGCCCGCCCGCGCCGGGCAGGGGCAGGACCGCCGCGGCCACGATGTCGGCGTCGCCCACCACGGTGAGCTCCGGCCGCTCGGGCTCGGGCAGGCGGCGGACCAGCTCCTGCAACTGGGCGTGCGACTCCGCCGGCCACAGCGCGCAGCGCGGCCCGAGCGTCACCACCCCGTCGTCGAGGACGATCCACGCCGAGTCGTGCAGCCGCCGCAGCGCGCCGCGCGCCCAGTTGCGCATCAGGTCGTCGGTGCGCCCGATCAGCGCCCGGTAGGTGTCGAGCACCAGCTCGACGGGCGCCGGGTCGCCGGGCCACGGATCGACGGAGAGATCGTTCCAGCAGCACTTGAGCGTGGCCGCCAGCACCCGCCGCGTCTCGCCGGCCCGCTCCACCGGGACGGCGGCGATCTGGTACTCCTCCAGCAGCGACGGTGTCACCCCGTCGGGCCACACCGGCAGCGCGTGCCCGGTGGAGTCGGGCCGGGTCAGGCGGGTCATCCCGGCGGGCGCGGGCACGCCCGCCCCCAGCCGCAGCGGCCCGCCGGAGCGCGCCCGCGCGTGGGCGAGCGCCTGACCGGCGGACCGGCCGCGCTCGGAGGCCGGAGAACCGGTGGACGTCATGAGGTGCGCTCCAGGTAGCCGTGGGACAGCCAGGCGGGCTCGCCGTCGGGGTCGACGGTCAGGCCGTCGGACCAGGTGAGCCGGTAGGGGAGCTCGGGGCGCAGGTCGGCGGTGGTCAGGTCGGCGAGCAGGCGGCGGGCGGCGGGCCAGTCGGAGCCGATCACGTCGGCCAGCGCGACCCGGGAGGCGGCGCCGAGCAGCGACTCGGCCACCTGCGTGAGCCGCTCGACGGCGGCCCCCGGCGAGGAGTCGAGCGAGCCCTCGGGCCCGGGGTCGGGCAGCGCCGAACGCGGGGGAGTGGGCTGGACCGGAGCCGGCCGCGGCGCCTCGTCGACCGCCCGCGCGACGGCGGCCGGATCGTGCCACGGCGCGGGCGCGTCGAAGACGAACCCGTCGAGCACCGAGGCCAGCCGCTCCTTGGAGGCGGTCTGGGCGAACGTGCGCCACGTCTCGGTGGGCAGCAGCGTCAGGTTGCGGGTCGTGCCCGCCGAGTCGGCCAGGCGGCCGGCGGCGCGGCGCGAGGCGTCGCTGTAGGAGTAGATGGACGCGCGCAGGTCGGTGCAGACCCGGTCGAGCTCGGGCCAGCGGGTCAGGATCGTGCCGTGCAGGCCCTGGGCGCGCCGGGCGATCTCCTCGGTGCCCCAGAGCTTGGGGGCCTGCTCGCGCAGCTCCTCGATGGTGCCCGTGGTCAGCGTGATCAGCTCCAGGGCCCAGAGCCGGAACGCGCGCGCCAGGTTGACCGCGCTCTGCCGGGCCTCCTCGCTCGTGGTGCGGGGGTCGGCGACGTTGAGGTCCTCCAGGGCGAGCAGGCGGTGCATCTCGGACTGGCCGCCGTCGTCCATCATGCGGCGGATGAACATCAGGCCGACGACGCTGGTGAAGGAGGCGCGGTAGCGGAGCTGGTTGGGCTTGGGGAACACCTCGCGGATCGCGCCGAGCCCCTTGAGCACCCGCAGCCGGTTGTCGAACTGGTCGCTGGGGTAGGCCCGGCAGGCGAAGCGCATCTGCTCGTGCGTCAGCCACTCCTCGCCCGCCTCGGCGAACGCCGCGAACAGCGTCTCGGCGATGTCGACCAGGGCGGGGTCGTCGACCACCGCGCCGCTGTCGCGGGCCAGCGCGGCGAACATGCGGCGGTAGGTCGACAGCACCGCCTCCTCGGAGAGGGCGGCGTCGAGGGTCAGGGGCTGTTCGGACACGCGCACTAAGGTACGGCTTCACACCGACAGACACGGAACCCGGCGCGGGCTACCAGCCGGTACGGACGCGGATGGGACTCCCGCCCGCTAGGGTGATCCAGGTTAAAGCGGGGCAAACTCTCTGTGATCGCACATACGGGGTGAGTAACGGTTGTCCATCCGTGTGCTCGGCGGGGACCGGGCGACGGCCCTGATGGCCGGTGGGGCGGCCGTGCTCCTGGTGGCCGCGGCGGCATGGTTCGGCGTGGGCGTCTCCAGCGCCAATCCGGAGCTGGCCGACGTCGGCGCGTGGCTGTGGACCAAGGCCAAGGGCAGGGTCGTGCACGTGAACGGCCTGTCGGGCGAGGTGGACGGCTACCTCGACGACAAGGCCGGCAAGCAGTTGCGCGTCGTCCAGGACGGCACGAACGTGCTGCTCGTCGACGACCGCACCGGCTTCGTCAGCCGGGTCGAGCCCAGCCAGCTCACCGTCACCCAGACCCGCGACCTCGGCGCGGCCGGGACGCAGCTCGCCGTCTCCGGCGGCACGGCCTACGCCGTCGATCCGGCGGCTGGCCGCGTCCAGCGCATCGACCCGGTCACGCTGAACGCCGTGGGCGCGCCCATCACTCTGCCCGGCCCGCTCGGCGCGGCCAGGATCGACGGCGGCGGCAGGCTCTGGGTGCCGGTGACCGCCAGGGGCCAGGTCGTGCCGGTGTCCGGCGGCGTCGCCGCGACCCCCGTCAAGGTGGGCGAACCGGGCGAGGAACTGGCCGTGACCATCGCCGGCGGGCTGCCCGTCGTGGTCAACACGCGGGCCGCCACCGCCGTCACCGTCGGCGCGGACGGCGGCGTCGGCGAGATCGCCCTGCCCAAGGAGGTCGCGCGGGCGGCCAAGGGCGGCGTGCTCACCCCGGCCTCGACCGAGGGCCCGCTCGTCCCGGTGCTGACGCCGGGCGGCTCGGGGCTGCTCGTCGTGCTCGACACCTCCTCCAACGCCGTGCTCAGCACCAGGTTCGCGACCGACGACCCCGCCGGGCTCGGGGTGCCGCAGGTGCTCGGGTCGAAGGTGTACGTACCGGACAAGAGCCGTGGCGCGCTGATCGTCTGGGACAGCGCCGCCGGCGGGCGGCCCACCACCCTCCAGGTGGCGGACGGGCCGGGCCCGGTGGACGTGTTCGTCAAGGACGGCCTGCTCTGGGCCAACGACGAGAACGGCGACAAGGCCCTGGTCATCGACCCCGAGGGCCGCAGGCACGACGTGGACAAGGACGACTCCGACGTGCCGGGGCCGACCAACACCCCCAAGCCCAAGCAGACCCCGCGCCCCGACCCCACGATCCCCGACCCGCCTCCGGACGATCCGCCCGAGACCAGCGAACCCGACCCGACCAGGACGAAGCAGACCGAGCGGCCCCGCCACCCGGCCAGGACGGCCACGCCGACCCCCACGACCACGACCACCCCGACCCCGACTCCGACACCGACGCCCACCGCCGCCCCCGGCGCGCCCGGCGCGGTGACCGCGCGGTCGGGCCCCGGCCGGGTGACCGTCACCTTCAGCCCGTCCACCGGCGGCAAGGTCGAGCGCTACACGCTCAAGGCGTCCGGCGAGGGACGGCCGGAACCGCAGTCGGTGAACGCCGACGGGCCCTTCCAGTTCGAGTTCACCGGCGGCGACTGCGCCCAGGAGTACACCTTCGTCGTCGTCGCCCACTGGCCGGGCGGTGAGGTGGAGTCGGAGCGGAGCGCGGGGGCCAGGCCCTGCGTGGCGCCCGCGGCGCCGTCGAACTTCGCCGCCAGGCCCAGGAACCGGGGCGCCGAGCTGACCTGGAGCGCCCCCGAGAACGGCGACCCGAGCGTGACCTACCAGCTCAGCGGCGCGGTCGCGAACGACGCGATCAAGGGGACGTCGTTCAGCGTGGACGGGCTGAAGAACAACGCGAAGTACGCCTTCAAGCTCAAGGCCACGAACCAGGCGGGGGAGAGCCCGGACGTCGCCTCCGTCGAGGTGGACCTGACCTACCCGAGGCAGCAGTACAAGAACGCCAACAACAACGTGGTGGACACGCTGGTCCGCCCCGCCGCGACGAAGACCGGCGAGGCGGGCCGCATCCCGAAGGGGCAGTACCTCTCGATCACCGTCATCTGCCAGGTCAAGGGCCAGAGCGTCACGGAGGACGAGAGCAAGGAGACCAGCGACGTCTGGAACAGGATCGAGTGGAACGGCGGCGTGGCCTATCTGAGCGAGACGCTCATGACCACGCCCCGCGGCTCGTTCCCGGCGCCGCCGCTCTTCGAGTGCACCGACTGAGGAGGGGGACCGGTTGACCCAGTACAACTACCCGGACCAGGTGGCCCAGCAGCCCGCCGCCCTGGCCGGCCAGTTCGCCCAGCGGTTCCAGCTCCTGGCCGGCAACATCGAGCGCGTCGTCCGCGGCAAGCGCGAGGCCGTCGAACTGGCCCTGATCTGCCTGTTCGCCGAGGGCCACCTGCTCGTCGAGGACGTCCCGGGCACCGGCAAGACCACCCTCGCCCGCTCGGTCGCGGCCAGCGTGGACGCCGAGTGGCGGCGCATCCAGTTCACCCCCGACCTGCTGCCGAGCGACATCACCGGCGTGTCGATCTTCAACCAGGCGCACCAGAAGTTCGAGTTCCACCAGGGCCCGGTGTTCGCCAACATCGTGCTCGCCGACGAGATCAACCGGGCCTCGCCCAAGACCCAGTCGGCCCTGCTGGAGGTCATGGAGGAGCGCCGGGTCACCGTGGACGCCGAGCCGCACCCGGTGCCGCGGCCGTTCCTGGTGGTGGCCACGCAGAACCCGGTGGACATGGACGGCACGTACCCGCTGCCCGAGGCCCAGCTCGACCGGTTCCTGATGAAGATCTCCGTCGGCTACCCCGACCACGTCTCGGAGGTCGAGGTGCTCAAGGGCGGGCCGACCGGGCCGCAGGTCGAGCGGCTGCCGGTGGTGGCGCGGGCGACGGACGTGGCCGGGATGATCGACTTCGCCTCCCGGATCCACGTGGCCGACCCGGTCTACGACTACATCGTCGGGCTGTGCGCGGCCACCCGTACCAGCCCGCACCTGCGGCTGGGCGCGAGCCCCCGGGGAAGCCTCGCGCTGCTGCGCGCCGCCCGCGTCAGAGCGGCCGCCGCCGGACGGCACTACGTGGTGCCCGAGGACGTCAAGGCGCTGGCCGTCCCGGTGCTGGCGCACCGGCTGATCGTCACCCCGGAGGCCGAGCTGCGCGAGATCGGCGCGGCGTCCGCGCTCGGCGAGATCCTCGCCGGGATGCCGGTGCCGCAGGCGGCGTAGATGCGGCTCACGGCCCTGTTCACCCCGCTCGGGTGGGCCACGCTCGCGGGCTCGGCGGCGCTCTACGCGGCGGGCTTCGCCCTCGGCTACCCCGAGCCGGTCGTGCTGGCCACCGGCGGCGTGCTCGCCCTGGCCGCCGCCCTCGCCTGGACGGCCCCCGCGCCCGACCTGGAGGTGCGGCGCGAGGTGACGCCGCTCAAGGTGCCGAGGGGCGAGGCGGCGGTCGCGGTGCTGAACGTGGTCAACCGGGGCCGGCGCGGCCTGTCGGGGCTGCGCGTCCAGGACCGAGTCGGGACGTCGGAGCACCTGATCGGCCTGCCGCGGCTGCCCAGGAACGCCGCGCGCACCGTCTCCTACCCGCTGCCCACCGACGTGCGCGGCGAGATCCCGGTCGGGCCGCTGCTGCTGGTCCGGGCCGACCCGTTCGGCCTCACGCGCCGGGTGCGACGGTACGGCGACGCCGTCACCCTCCTGGTCCGCCCGCGCACCGTCGCGCTGTCCGTGCCGCCGTCCGGCCGGGCCCACCACCTGGAGGGGCCCACCAGCGACAACGCCCCCAGCGGCACCGTCACCTTCCACACCCTGCGCGAGTACGTCGTGGGCGACGACCTGCGGCACGTCCACTGGCGCTCCAGCGCCAGGACCGGCACGCTGATGGTCCGCCAGCTCATCGACGCGAGCCTGCCCACCACGACCGTCGTCCTGGACACGCGGGAGCTGACCGAACTGGCGGTCGACGCGGCGGCGTCCGTGGCGGTGGCGGCCGCCCGCGCGGGGTTCCCGGTGCGGGTGCTGGCCGGCGAGCGGGCGGCGGCCGACGCCAAGGCCGACGCCGACCCCGACGCGATCCTCGACCGGCTCGCCCTGGCGCGGCCGGGCTCGGCGGGCGTGGGGGAGATCATGCGGGTGGCGCGCGGCGGCGGGTCGCTGGTGCTGGTCACCGGTGACGCGGCCGAGGCGGGACGGGCGGCGGGGGTCCGGCGGCGCTTCGACCGGGTGATCTGCGTGCTGACCGGTCCGGGGTCGGTGAGCGTGCCCGGCGTCACGGTCATCCCCCTCACCGACCTGGCCGCCCTCCCCTTCGCCTGGACCCCCCGATGACACCTCCACAACCCCCCGCGCCCGCTCCGGTTTCTCCCGCTCCCGCCCCCGCTTCTCCCGCGCCTGTCCCTTCTGCGCCCGCGCCCGCCCCTGTCCCTTCTGCGCGCGCGTCCGGGGTGGGGTGGCGGGGAGGCGTCGGGCTGGTGGTGGTGGCGGCCGTGGCCGGGGTCGCCGGGTGGGGGTTCCACCGGGTCTTCCCCGGCGCGGAGCTCCTGCTCGCGATCGTGCCCGCCGCCGTCGCCCCCGTCCTGGTGGCGGCGCTCACCGCGCGGCGGCCCCTGTGGCTCGCGCTCGCGCTCGACCTCGTCGCCTGGCTCGCCGGGACGATCCCGCTCTACCACGGCCTGGCCCCCGGCGTGCTCGCCGACGTGGCCGACGCCTGGCACGCGCTGCTCACCACACTGCTCCCCGCCCAGCCCGAGCCGCGCCTGCTCGTCCTCGTGCACACGCTCGTCTGGGCCGCCGCCGTCATCGGCGCCGAGACCCTCACCCGCACCCGCACCAGGATCGTCGCCGCCGTCCCGGCCCTGGCCGTGTTCGCCGCCGCGCTGCTGCTCGGCGTGGACGGCGAGGGCTCAAACCTGCCGGTCGCCGCCGCCCTGTTCGTGCTCGTCGCCGCCCTCGCCCTGGTCCGCGACGACCGCTCGCCGCTCTGGCTGCTCGGCGGCCTGCCCGCCGCCGCCGTCCTGGCCGCACTGGCGCTGGTGGTGGGGCCGCTGCTGCCCGTGGCGGCGCAGCCGTACGACCCGAGGCAGGACGCCGATCTGCCGCCGCCCCGGCGGGTGGACAGCGTGAGCCCGCTCGACCGCGTGTCGGGCTGGCTGCAGATCCCCGACAGGGAGCTGTTCACCGTCAAGGCGGACAAGCCGCTCAACTGGCGGCTGGCCGTGCTCGACCGCTACGACGGCGTGCGCTGGACGTCCGGGGCCCGCTTCCGTCCCACGGGCGGCCGGGTCCCGGAGGGGGAGTGGACGGGGGCCGCCCGGGTCGTCCGGCAGCGGGTGACCTTCACCGGGCTGCCGGGGACGTGGCTGCCCGCCGCCGAACGGCCGGTCGAAGTCGACGGCGTCCCCGGGCTGGCCGCCGACCCGCAGAGCGGCGCCCTGCTGGCCGACCCCGCCGCGGGAACCGGCAGGCGTCCCGGCAAGGGCTTCGCCTACGAGGTGACGTCCAGGGTGCCGGAGCCGTCCAAGGAGGACCTGCTGGCGGCCACCCCCGCGCACGACGACGCCGCGCTGACCGCGTTCCCGCCCGGGCCGCAGGAGAAGCTGTTCCGCGAGCTCGCGCAGGAGGCGACCAAGGGCGCCGACGCGCCGATCAAGCAGGCGTACCGGCTGCAGAGCTACCTGCGCACCAGCGCCTCCTACGACGTCACCGCGCCGCCCGGCCACTCGCTCAAGGGCCTGGAGTTCTTCCTGCGGACCACGCACCGGGGCACCTCGGAGCAGTTCGCGGCGACGTTCGCGCTCATGGCCAGGACGCTCGGGCTGCCGTCGCGGGTGGTGGTGGGCTTCCGGCCGGGACAGGCGTCCGGGGGCGTCTACCACGTCAGGTCGGGGCACGTCATGGCGTGGGCGGAGATCAAGTTCGAACGGCTGGGCTGGCGGCCGTTCTACCCCACGCCCGGCCGCAGCGGCGCCAAGGACGACCACGACGTCGTCTCCTCGTCGATCAAGGAGAGCGAGCAGCTGGAGGGCGAGTTCACGCGCGGGGGCGGCGACCGGTCCGGCACGGTCCGCCCGAAGGCCGGGGAACAGGGCGCGCGGCCCGGCGGCGGGCCGTCGCCCTGGGTGCTCGCCGCCGCCGTGGGCGGGGGCCTGCTGGTGGCGTACGCGGCGACGGCCGCCGTGCTGCCCTGGTGGCGCAGGCGGTCCAGGAGACGCGGCGGGGCGCCCGGCGACCGGGTGCTCGGCGCCTGGCGGCAGACCTGCGACGACCTGCGGCTGGGCGGCAGGCGGACGCTGACCGCCGAGGACGTCCTGACCGGTCAGCCACCCGACATCACCACTCATCTCAGGCCGTTGGCCGAAATTTCGAACTTCGTCCGGTACGCCCCCGACGACGTCACCGACGCCGACGCCGCCCGCGCATGGGACAGCAGCGACGCCGTCCGCCGCGCCGCCCGCTCGCGCACCCCCCTCCCCACCCGCCTGCGCGACCGCCTCCTCCTGCGATGATCCCGTCCATGAGAAGCGTCGAGGCCCAGCTCCTGCACCGCCCGCCCGGCCTCACCGCGGCCGACGTCGTCCGGCACCTGACCGCGATCCAGGCCCAGGACGTGCCCTCCGCCCTGCTCGCCTTCCGCGCCCGCTCGGCCACCCTCACACCGTCCGGCATCGAGGCCGCCTGGCGGGCCCGCGAGATCGTCAGGACGTGGGGCCCGCGCGGCACGCTGCACTTCGTGCACGCCGACGACCTCCCCTGGATCCACACCCTCACCAGCAGCGACACCGCGGCCCTGCGCCGCCTGCGGCAGGAGGGCGTCACGGGCGACGACCTGCTCCCGCTCGCCGTGAACGCGCTCGCCGGCCAGGGCCCGCTGACCAAGGCCGAGCTGACGGAACGCCTCGCCGGACGGGCCCGCGGCCAGGGCGTCGTGCACCTGATGGCGCTGGCCGCCCATCACGGCCTGGCGGTGCTCGGCCCGTCCAGGGCGGGCAAGCCGACGTACGTGCACGCGGGCGACTGGCTCGGCGCGCCCGTCGTGCCCGAGCCCGACCGCGGGAAGGCGCTGAAGGAGCTGGCCGTGCGCTACCGCCGCGCCCACCACCCGGCCACCCCCGAGGACCTGGCCGCCTGGTCCGGCCTGCCGCTCGGCGAGGCCCGCGCCGCCTGGCGGACGAGCGCCGCCCAGGACCCGCCCGAGCCCATCGAGCCCGTGCTGCGCCTCGTGCCCGCCTTCGACGAGTTCCTGATGGGCTGGCGCGGCCGGGACGGCGTCCTGGCTTCCGAGCACGCCGCCAAGGTGTTCCCCGGCGGCGGCGTCCTGCGCCCGGTCGTGCTGGCCGGGGGGACGGTCGCGGGCGTGTGGTCCAGGAAGGGCGCACAGGTGAGCGTGCAGCCGTTCGGTGAGCTGCCCGAGGAACCGGTCCGGGCGGAGATCGAGGACGTCCGCCGCTTCCTCGGCGGCCGCTGACCGCGTCCTCGCCGCACTCTTCCTGGCCGAGCAGGGCGGCGGTCACGGCGTCGGCACCGCCGGCGCCGGGAAGACGGGCACGGACGGCCGGGCCAGGAACGGCAGCCCGCCGCGTCGAACGCCCGCACGGGCACCGCGCGGTCGAGCCCGGCCAGCCGGACCAGCAGCCGTTCCAGCACCGGCAACCCCCGCGATCCCACCCCGGCCAGGGCGATGACCAGCTCCCCCATGCCATCCGCCTACCCGGAAGAAAGGCATGTGACCGTTGGGAGTGAATTGTCGTGAAAGCGATCCGGCGCATCGGGTGATAAGAGAAGAACCACTTGACGCACGGAGGCTGGACATGACGGGGGAGACCATCGCGACGGCGGTGCCGTGGGCCGCCCGCGCGCCCGGCGAGCGCACGCTCGACGAGCGCTTCGAGGAGGTGTTCGACCGGTACTTCGGCGAGATCCACGCCTACGTCGCCCAGCGGCTCGGCCCCGACCACGCCGAGGACATCGTCGCCGAGACCTTCCTGACCGCCTTCCGCAAGCGCGCGCACTACGACCCGTCGCGGGCGGGCGTGCGCGCCTGGCTCTACGGCATCGCCACGAACCTCATCGGCAAGCAGCGCCGGCTGGAGGCCCGCACGCTGCGGGCGCTCGGACGCTGCGGTCCCGACGGCGACGCGCCCGGCCACGAGGAGGCCGTCGCCCTGCGGGTCAGCGCCCAGAGCCTTCGTCCCAACCTGGCCGCCGCCCTGGCCGAGCTCGACCGGCGCGACCGCGACGTGCTGCTGCTCGTCGCGCTCGCCGGGCTGAGCCACGACGAGATCGCCACCGTCCTCGGCATCCCGTACGGGACCGTGGGGTCGCGGCTCAGCCGGGCCCGCAAGAAGCTGCGCGGCCTGCTCGGCACGCACGTCCTGGAGCCCACCCATGGCTGACCCCCGCCCTCCCGTCTCGGAGCAGCCCGGCTCCGCTCCCGACCCGCGTTCGTCCTCCGTTCCCGAGCAGTCCGGGCCCGCTCCTGACCCGCGCTCGTTCCCTGGCGGTGACGACCTGCGGGTCGTCCGTGACCTGTACGGGCATCCGGCGCCCGCACCCTACGCCCAGGCCAGGGTGTGGCGGCGGGTGGCGGCCGCGCGCCGCCGCCGGCGCCTGACGCGGCTGTCGGCGCTCTCCCTGGCCACGGCCGCCGCTCTCGCCGTGGCCCTCATGCTGGTCAGAGGGACGCCGTCCGCCGTGCCGGGCCGTTCGATCCTGCTCGCGGCAGCCAGTACGGCGGCCTCCGGGCAGCAGGCGACCTACTGGCACATCAGCCGGCTGCACGACGGCGACCGCCTCACCGAGCTCTGGGCCACCAGAGACGGCCGAGCCTGGACCTGCACCGCCACCCCGGCCCCCAGCTCCGCCCTCACCATCACCTCCACCCTGGCCCCCACCTCCACTCCCACCCCTGCGGCTCCCACCTCCACCCCTGCCGCCTCCACGTCGCACCTGGGCCGCGTCGCCACCCCCGCGCCCTCCTCGGGACCGGCCCATGAGGGAAGCTGTGCGGGGCGTGGGCGGGTCGTCCCGGTGACGGGCCGGGCGCCGTTCACCATGGCGGGCCGCGACCTGACGTTCCGCCAGATCCAGGAGCTGCCCGCCGACGCCGCGGCGCTCAAGGAGCGGGTGGCCGCGATGTTGCCCGCCGGTTCGGCGGGCCTGCTCGCCGACGCGCTCAGCGGCCTGCTGTGGAGCAAGCCGTCACCTCCCGCCGTACGCGCGGCCGCCTACCGGGCGTTGGCCGACCTGCCCGACGTCCGCTACCTGGGCGGTCGCGCCGACCCGCTGGGCCGTCCCGGGGAGGCGTTCAGCTATCCGCTCCCCACCGGCGTCCGGCGGACGTTGATCATCGATCCTGCCACCTCCCAGGTCCTCGCCGGCGCCGACGCGGGCGGGACCGGCAGCTCGCAGATCGTCCTCACGGCAGGCTGGACCGACCAGGCCCCCAACCTGCACTGAGCCGCTTTCCCTCTCACCCCTGACCTGCACTGACCCCACCCCGGCAGGCGCGTGACCGCCGCGCGGCGAGTTCAGCGCGCCCCGAAACAGGAGCCGCGACGTGTTCTGGCGTGCCCGCACGACCACCGGCAGGGCCATCTGCCTGAGCGACCAGTTCCCCGCCGCCGACGTCGCGGAGGTGATGGACGGACGGGTCCGCTTCGCCGGCCTGCCACCCGCCGACCTCGGCACGGAGATCGACTGGACCGCCGACCCGTACGGCAACCGCTCCTGGGCGCTGAACCTGCACACGCTGCGCTGGGCGGGCCGGCTGGTCGCCGCGTACGAGCGCACGGGCGAGC
Source organism: Nonomuraea sp. NPDC001684 (assembly GCF_053596515.1). Taxonomy (NCBI): domain Bacteria; kingdom Bacillati; phylum Actinomycetota; class Actinomycetes; order Streptosporangiales; family Streptosporangiaceae; genus Nonomuraea; species Nonomuraea sp. NPDC001684. Next base: position 11,972 of record NZ_JBSFGJ010000099.1, on the reverse strand, counting down.
GGGCCTGCCTGGAGCGCGCCGCCGACGTGACCGCGCAGTGGATCAGCCGGAACCCGCGCGGCGGCCACGAGCTGAGCCCGTGGGCGTGGGCCGAGCACGCCGTCGCCCTGCGCGCGCCCGTGCTGGTCTGCCTGAGCGAGCACGTGCGCACCCCGCGGCTGTGGGCGAGCCTGGCCGAGCACGGCGAGGTCCTGGCAGACCCCGCGCTCTACCGCGCGGGTCACAACCACGGGCTGGACCAGGACATCGGGCTGCTGCTCATCGGCTGCCGCCTCGGCCGCGCCAAGTGGCGCGACCTGGCCGTACGCAGGATGACCGGGTCCGCCGAACTGGCCGTCGACGCCCAGGGCGTGCTGCACGAACAGGCCCCCCGCTACGGCCTGTACGTGCACCGCCGCCTCGGCGTGGCCCTGCGCGCGATCAGCGAGAGCGGCGCCGAGCCCCCGGCCCGCCTCGCCGCCCGCCGGACCGCCCTGGAGGGCTACATCGCGCACGCCACCCAGCCCGACGGCTGCCTGACCCCCATCGGCGACAGCCCGGCCGACACCCGCGCCCCCGGCTTCCCCCACGAGGGCCCTCTCGTACGCGTCTTCGACGCCGGATACGTCTTCGGCAGGACCGCCTGGGACGACCCGCGCTCGGCCCACTACTCGATCAGGTTCGGCCCCGGCCGCCGCCTGCACGGCCACGAGGACCACCTCGGCGTCACCTACAGCGCCCAGGGCCGCCGCATCCTGGTCGAGGCCGGGTTCCACTCCTACGAACGGACCGAGTACGCGGCCTGGACCCGTACCCCGCAGGCCCACAACGTGCCCGTCCCGGACGGGGACTTCCGTCCCGGCACGGCCACCCGCCTGGTGCACGCCGACCTCGCCCCCGGACGCCAGGAGTTCGAGCTGGCCGACGACGCCTACGGGGTGACCAGGACCCGCCGCGTGTTGGTCGGGCACGGCGAGGACGTGATGGCCGTACGCGACTCGGTCCCGTCCGGGACGCTGCGCAGCCTGTGGCACTTCGACCCCGCGCTACGACTGGTCGAACGGCGGACGGACGCCGTGGTCCTCGGCGACGGCGACTGGCGCGTCACGCTGCTCCAGCGGCCCGCGTCGGGCATGGAGGTGGGGACCACGACGGTCTCCACCGGCTACCTGCGCACGGCGGAGGCGGTGACGGTCACGTCAGGAAGCGCAGCCGAGGTACTGACCATGATCCTCCCCGGCACCGACACCCCAGCCACCACCCACCTACCCCTGCCATGGCCCCCTCCTCCCTGACGCGCAACCCGTGCACCCCAGCCACCGCACCCTCGTCACCACCAGCCCCCACGACCGGCTCGCACACCCCTACGACCCGGCGCACGCCCCCGGACCAGGAACCACGGCACCGGGCGCGCGATGTCGCCCACCAGACACCGCATCACCGCCCGCACATCGTCACCGGGGAAGGACCAGGCGGCCCTGCCCCACGTACCGACCTGGGACCGGCCCCAGGGCTCACCGCCCCGACTGCCCCCGTCCACTGGTACCGCCACGACACCCGCAGGCGGGAGGCCACCGCGCGCCTTGCCGGCCACCCCACTCGTCCGCCGGGACCGCCACTGCACCCGCCCACGGGGACCGCCCCTGCGTTCCGTCTCTCGGGCCTCTGCCGAACCCTCGTGCAGTTCGGTAGAGGCCCACGACGGCCGCCGAGCCCCCACGCACCCCGGCAGCACCGAGAGACGGTCGAGGTCGGCCGCCCACATGCAACCGGCGAAATAGGTCGTCGCCCAGCGAGAGCAGGTCGGGCCGAGGCGGTCCGGGAGTGAGGCCGGGTCAGGCCAGGCGTCGAGCCGTGTTCACCAGCTCGCCGACCCCCGCGATCCGGGTGACGACCTTGCTCCCGTCCATCAGATACCGGGGCGGCTTCCGGGCATGGCCCACGCCCCCGGGCGTGCCGGTCGCGATGACGTCGCCCGGCCGCAACGTGAGAACCTGCGACAGGTACGCGATCAGCTCAGCCGGCGGGAACACCAGGCCGGCCGTGTCCGCCTGCTGCACGACCTCCCCGTCCACCTCGCACTCCAGGGTCATCGCCCCGCTGACCTCGTCCGGTGTGACGAGGAAGGGCCCGAACGGCGTCGTCCCCTCGAACGTCTTGCCCTGCAGCCACTGCGCCGTACGGTTCTGGTAGTCCCTGGCCGTCACGTCGTTGAGCACCGAGTACCCGGCGATGGCCGCCTCGGCCTCCTCAGGCGAGGCGTCGCGCACCTCCGACCCGACGATCACGGCCAGCTCACCCTCCCAGTCCATGGCATCCGACACCGCGGGCAGCTCGATGTCGTCGTACGGCCCGATCAGCGCCTCGGCGAACTTCGCGAACACCGTCGGATACCGCGGCAACTCCCGTCCCATCTCCAGGATGTGATCGCGGTAGTTGAGCCCGACACAGATGATCTTCCCCGGCACCGGCACCACGGGCGCCAGGTCGGCCGTGGACAGCGGATGCCGTGCACCGTCCGCCGCGGCGGCCACCTCCCGCCAGCGCGGGTCGGCCAGCAACATCCCGACGTCGGGCGCCCCGACCTCAACGGCGTGCTCCCCGTCGATCCGGACGGCGGCCGTACGGCGCGGCAGTCGCAGCGTCGCGAGCTTCACTCGAGCTCCTCTCGATACTGGTGCAGGCCCTCAAGAGGGCGTGTCGGAAAACAGAACACTTCGAACCGGCCCACGCGCCTGAACCAACCGCGCCCCCGGATGCAGCGGTGCTCAGGCAACAGCAGCCCCAGGGCACCGGATGCCCGCCTCGAAGGCCGCGGTGACACCCGGCAGACCGTCCAGACCGGTGCGGGCCGGCACGACGGCCCGCCGCTCGCCACCCCCACCCACCGAACCCACCTCACCCGTCCGCTGGACCGCCCGTTGAGCCGTCGGATGGAGCGTCTCCCATGCAGCCGCGCCCTGAACCCAGGACGTACGGGCATCAAGTCGCCGACCTGCGCCCAGAACAGGACAGATGCACGACAGCGACGTCCACGTACAACGTCTCATCGGGATTCATGCTGCCCAACGCTAGGGAGTAATTCCGCGTACTGCACTAGCGTTCTGCTGTGAAGAACAAGCCCGCGTACCCCCTGGGCTCGGTCGACAACGCGCTGCTTCTCCTCCACATGCTGCGCGACCAAGGACGTCTCAAGGTCACCGACGTCGCCAAGGAGCTCGGCATCGCCCGCTCGACCGCGCACCGCCTGCTGGCGATGCTGGTCTATCGCGACTTCGCCGTCCAGGACGAGCACCACACCTACCTGCCGGGCCCCTTCCTCGGCCCGGCGGCGGGCGACGGCGGCGGCTCGTCCCTGCGCGAGCTGCGCGCACACGTCCGGCCCGCCATGGAGGCCCTGAGCGCCCGCGTCCGGGAGACCGTGAACCTCATGGTCAGAATGGGCACCGAAGTACGCTTCCTGGACAGCATCGAGTCCCCGCAGATCCTGTACGTCGGCGACCGCCGCGGCACGATCCTGCCCGCCCACCGCGCCTCCGGCGGCAAGGTCCTGCTGTCCTCGCTGCCCCGCGACCAGCTCGCCGACCTCTACCAGGACCTGCCCGAGCAGGAACGCGCGTCCCTGCTCCGCGAACTCGACGAGATCCGCCCCCGCGGCTATGCCCTCAACCTCGACGACACGGAACAGGGCGTCTCGGCGGTCGGAGCGGCGCTACGCAACGGCCGCGGCACCCCCGTGGGAGCCCTGTCCATCTCGATCCCCTCGGCCCGCTACACCCCCGACCGCCTCCCGTCCCTCCTGACCGACCTCCGCCAATCCATAACCGAGGCCGAACCCCACCTCACCAACTTCCCCACCTGATCCGCCGGAGGCCCTGGACAGCCGCCCACCTGCTCCGACCACCACAAGGCAACCCACTATCGCGACGACGTGAGCAGCAGCGGCTTGAGCTGCCGAAAAAACTCCACCGCATCCGCCAACGAATCCCTCCCCGGCGCCCCTTCCGTCACTTCGATGCTGAGGAGACGCTGGTAGTCAGGAGTCCAGCCGTAGACGAAATCGATCACTTGGCCGGTGGCATCCTTGCGTCGTGACGCGAATCCTGGTCGCAGTCCAGCAGGTAGGTCGGTTCCCCTAGTGGCCACTTTCGTGTTCTCGAGTCCTTCGGGGCTGACCGGAGACGGCTCATGGACCTTGATGACCAACCCTAGCTCGCCTTCCAAGGCAAGACCGTCGACAACCGAGCAGGACGCGAACTGCCGCCCTCCGCTCATTCTTGTACCGATGGCCCGATAATCCTTGAAGCCGGTGGCGATCTGGATGGCGTTCGCCGAGATCAAGTCACACTCGCGCGGGCTAGCGGTAATGTTCCCGAGCGGCCGGGTGTCCGATGCCGTGTCGGGCGGTGATGAGCATGCCGCCATGAGTGGCAGGAGGGTGGCAATGAACATCAGCCACAGTTTCCTTCTCATGAGCCATGCCCGCCATAGTGCTTTTCCGCTGCCTTGAAACTGAGTGCGATGGCGACATCGGGCTGGCCAAAGACGCGGGCAGTCACGGGCAGTGACAGCCACTCATCGTAGGCGGAACGTTGTTCGGCGTTCATCTCGGCCCACGGTTTAATGGACCTGTTCGTAATGAAATGCCCTGGCGTGCCAGGCGAGAAATCCTCGTAGTAGTACGGGTGAGTCTGGGCGGAAGCCTTTCCGAAGAGGCCGTGGCGCATCATTACAGAAGCCGTCAGATCGGTGAACATGTGCTTGGCCGCGCCCAGCGCGGTGTCGGCGTCCTGGCGAGCCTGCTCCTCATAACTCGGTGAAACCTTGTCGAACATCAACCCCTTGGCTGTGTCGGCCATGAGTCCGACGAACTTCCCCGATGGCATCGGGATCAGCCCGACCACCTGTTCGGTCAACCTCTTGAAAGAGTTCAAGCGGACGTCGACCGCTTTCGCCTTTGCGATCGAGGAAATGTTGGCGGCATTGATGATCAACCAGGTCGTCATGCCGAGACTCCCCACCGCTGCGGTGAACTCCGCCCCTCCGCTACGCGCCATGCGCTCCTCCAGGATGTCCTGGCGCATGTTGTCTCGCTGCTGCTGTGTTGCCTCCGGGTGTGCCTCTTGCCATGTAATGAAGTCGCGTTCCACCTCTGTGGCGACCTTGGCCGCGAGTTCGTCCAGCATCCTGGCGGCGTACAGGCCATGTGCAGCGGCGACGGCCCGGAATGTTTCTTCGTCCTCGAAGGCCCATGTCATGGCCTTATGGATCTCATCCGCGTCGAACCTCGAACCATAGGGTTTCCAACCGTGCAGTTCCTTGGCCGGATCAAGACCGCTTACGACACCCGGCACCTCCTTGCTGAAGATTTGCGCGGAGCGGTGTACGTCGCCGATGTACTGGCTGAGGATGGTGCCGAGGTGGGGGCGGGTGGAGGGGAGGTTGGTCTGGACCTTGGGGTCGCTCCAGAAGCGGACCGCCCAGGAGGCGATCAGGGCGGACTTGTAGCCGCGTGACCCGCCCGGTGGCAGGTCGTGGTCGCGGAATTCTGTGGTGGCGGCCTGGATGGCCCAGCCGAGGTCGGCGTCGGCGTCGCCCAGCCAGGGGTGGGTGCGCATCAGGTAGGCGAGGGGTTTGCGGGCGGGGTCGGTGAAGAAGTCCTGGGCCACGGCGGGGTGGTGGGCCAGGGCGATCAGGGCGGCGCCCATGGGGCTGAGGTCGCCGGGGGAGATGTCTTTGGGGCCGGGGAGCGTCCAGGGGTCTCGGGGGAGGGACGGGTCGGGGGGATGGGCGAGGTCCAGGTCGTGCAGTTTGCGGACCAGGGTGAGCAGGAAGGTGTGGTCGAAGTCGCCGTCCTGGAGGAGTCTCTTGACGGCGAACGCGTCCTGGGGATGGTCGATGTCCTCGATCAGGCGGTCGGCGTAGTCGGCGGCCAGGCGCGCCCGGCCGACTCCGTGGGATGCGGTGCCGAGCAGGGTGCTGAGCATGGTGAGGAACCGGTCCTGGGTGGCCGTGTCGTAGAGGAGGGGGCGGTCGCCGGGCGGGAGGTCGTAGGAGTACGCGCGGGCGATGAGCGATTTGAGTTCACGCGGCGGCATCAGGGTGAGAAAGGCCACGGCGAAGAACGGGTCGTTCTTGTGACGTTCGAGTTCGGCTACGGATTCTGCGTCGAGTGAATGGGATGCGATTTGCGTACGGAGTCGGGCGGCCAGTGTGGTGGCCGCGGCCGCGCCTTCGGAGGGGGACTTCGACAGCCATGGGGATTCGTCGGCCCAGAGGACGCCGTCTTCGCCGGGGCGCCGGTCTGGGGTGGCGAGGATGAGGTCGAGGCGGCCCTGGAGTGTGGGGATCTGGTCGTGCAGCCGGCGGCCGATGGTCGACAGCTGGGCCGGCCCCCACAGGGCTACGCCGAGGGCGGTGAGGGCTCGTTCGACTTGGAGGCCGATGTCGGGGAGTGTGCTGCTTGCTCGCTTCATGCCGTTGATGAGCTGGGTCATCAGGGCGGGGTCGATGCCCACGGGAGGGGTCATGAGGCGGGCTCGGACGGGTGCAGCGTGTCGAGCAGCCTCAGGGCCCGGGTGAACAGGTCCTTGAAGCCGTGGTCCCAGGTGCGCAGGTCGGTGGCGAGCCTGTCGCCGGCGGGGCCTTTGAGCGCGCCGCCGTCCACCAGGCGGATCAGAGCGGTCAGGTCGTTGGCGTGTTCGTCGCGCAGTCGTTCGATGTGACGCCGGGCGGCGGTTATTTCGTGCTGCGTCGCCATCATCACCCGATTTCGTTGCGCTTTGGGGGCGGGGGAGGGGTGGTCGATGGAATATTAGCCCGCCGCGTCGGCGCCGGTGAAATGAAAAAGGAGTCCTCGCGTGATTCGGCTCTGGGCTGATGAATTGGGTGAAGGTTTGTGATGATAAAGAGGCTAAATGCGTTATTCGGTTGTATTTGGTGAATGGCAGGGAGGGGGAAGTCTTGGGGTGGTGTCAGGTGAGGGGAGATGAGCGCTGGGTGGGGGGCTGGAGGTGGCGGCGGGTGGGGGTCGGGTGAGGGGCCAAAAGACTCAGGTGGGTCGCGGGTGGGGGCGCGTGGAAGGGCTGGTGGTGAGGCTGGGTGGGGGGTGAAGGGGGTTCTTCGGGGAGGAGGGGGGCGCCGCTCGCTCAGTCGCCAGGCGGTGCCCGGTGCTGCTGGTGGGGCTGGGGAGATGGGGGTGCCGGGGAGGCGGGTCCTTCAGGAGAACGGACGCACATGGAGTCCGCGAGGATCGGACGACCTAGCGATCATCTCCCGGAAGCGCGCTCCGAGCGGCGGCGACGAGGTCGGCCGTCAGCCCGATCCCGAACGTCCGGAACTTGATCAACGGGATGCCGAGCGCCAGCCCCACCAGAGGCGAATCTGTCCGGTCGAGGTCGGGCAGCCCCGGGGCCTGCCGGAGCCGTTCCCTCAGCACCCGGCCGCCCACCGGGTGCGCCAGCCACTCGCCCAGCGTGGACATCTCGCTCAGCTCGCCCACATATCCGTCGCCGGGCGTGCTCAGCTCCGCGCGCAGCCGGATGTCCCGTGACGACGCGCCCACCTCGACGGTGAACGGCCCGGGGTCGATCCGCCAGCCGCCGCGCGTCACCGACCAGCGCGCCAGGTCGCGCGGCCCGAGGGCGAGCCGTACGCGCTCGCTCGCCCCGGGGGCCAGGCCGACCTTGGCGAAGGCGCGCAGCCCGTGCCGGGGCCGCGAGGGGTGTTCGGCCTCGAAGGCGACGTAGAGCTGGGCCACCTCCTGGCCGTGGCGGTCGCCGGCGTTGGCGACGGTGAAGGCGACCTCCCAGGTGTGGGGGCCGGTCTCGCGCACGTCCAGGTCGGAGTACTCGAACCGGGTGTAGGTCAGCCCGTGGCCGAAGGGGTAGGCGACCTCGGTGCCCAGCGTGTCGTGGTGCCGGTAGCCGACGTAGCGGCCCTCGCCGTACACGACGTGGCCGTCGGAGCCGGGGAAGTGCAGGTGGGACGGTACGTCGGCGAGGCGCAGCGGGATCGTCTCGGTGAGCCGTCCGGACGGGCTGTGCGTGCCGAGCAGCAGGTCGGCCAGCGCCGCGCCGCCCGCCTGGCCGAGCAGCCAGCCCTCCAGGACGGCCGAGGCGAGGTGCCGCCACCCGGCCACCGACACGACCCCGCCGTTGGACAGCACGACGACCACCCGCGGGCACACCTCGGCCACCCGCCGCAGCAGCTCGACCTGGACGCCGGGCAGGTCGGTCGAGGTGCGGTCGAAGCCCTCGGACTCGGCGGCCTCGGGCAGGCCGAGGAACACCACCGCCACCTCGGCCGCCGCCGCGCACTCCACCGCCTCCCGCGCCAGATCCGCGTCGGCCTCGCCGTCGAGCCGGTAGCCGGGGGCGAACGTCAGCCTCTCGACAGCCTGGCCGAGCGCGTCGAGCGCGGTGTCCAGGCGGGTGGGCACCACGTGCGAGCTGCCGTGCCCCTGGTAGCGCGGGGTGCGGGCGAGCTCGCCCAGCACGGCCACGCGCAGGCCGGGGGCCAGCGGCAGCACGCCGTCGTTCTTCAGCAGCACGGCGGAGGCGCGGGCGGCCTCGCGGGCCAGCTCGTGGTGCTCGTCGACGTCCCAGCCGTCGTGCCGCTCGCGGCCGGCGACGCGTTCGGCGAGCCCGGCGACGCGGCCCGCCGCCAGGTCGAGCACGGACTCGGGCAGGCGGCCCGAGCGCACCGCGTCCTCGATCAGGCCGTCGGTGCCGGTGGGCGGCATCTCCAGGTCCAGGCCCGCTTCGAGGGCCGCCACCCGGTCGTTGACCGCGCCCCAGTCCGACATCACCAGGCCGTCGAAGCCCCATTCGTCGCGCAGCAGGGTGGTCAGCAGCCAGCGGTGCTGGGAGGCGTACACGCCGTTGACGCGGTTGTAGGAGCACATGATCGCGTACGGGCGGGCCTCCCGGACGATGTGCTCGAAAGCGGGCAGGTAGATCTCGCGCAGCGTGCGCTCGTCGACGTCCGCGCTGATCCGCATGCGGTCGGTCTCCTGGTTGTTGACCGCGAAGTGCTTGACGCAGGCCCCGACGCCGCGCGACTGGACGCCCGTGACCAGCGCCGCCCCCATCACCCCGGTCAGGTACGGATCCTCGGAGAAGTACTCGAAGTTGCGCCCGCACAGCGGCGACCGCTTGATGTTCACCCCAGGGCCCAGCACCACGTCCACCCCCAGCGCGGCGGCCTCCTTGGCCAGCGCAGCGCCCACCCGGCGGGCCAGCGCCGGGTCCCACGAGGAGCCGAGGGCCACGGCGGGCGGGAAGCACGTGGCGGGCTCGCTGCGGGTCAGCCCGAGCGCGTCGCCGGCGTTCGCGCGCTGGCGGCGAATGCCGTGCGGCCCGTCGGACAGCGTGATCGCGGGCACCGCGTCGCGGACGGCCGTGGTGTGCCAGGTGTCGCTCCCGGACGTGAGCGACGCCTTCTCTGCCGTGGTGAGGTCGGGGGGAAGAGCCATGGGACACCTCGTTATCTGGGCTGCAGTCCTAGTTGCTTGAGGAAGGTGATGACGGCGGCCCGCATGTCCACCTGGTCCGGGTCGAGCAGCCATTGCGTCTGCAGGCCGTCGACGAGCGCGATGAGCTGCTGGGCGACGGCGTCGGGATCGTGGTCGAGCGGCGGCGTGGCGCGTTCGAACAGGGCGCCGAGCAGCCACGCGGCCTGCCGGCGCAGCCTGCGGTAGCGCTGGACGAAGTAGTCGTGGGCGGGATGGCCGGGATCGGCGGCCTCGCCGGAGATCTTCACGTACAGCCCGACCAGGCCGGGCGTGCCCATGTTCCTGGCGACCTGCGCGACCGCGCGGTCGAGCAGCTCCTGCGGCGAGAGCCCGTCGTCGGGGCCGCCCATCAGCTCGCCGTCCACCTCGTCGCGGCGGCTGAGCACCTGGATGAGCAGGCTCTCCTTGCCGGGGAAGTGGTGCAGCAGCCCCGCGTGGGTCATGCCCGCGTGCGCGGCGATGTCGCGCAGCGACACCGCGTGGAAGCCCGAGCGCGAGAACAGCTCTGTGGCGGAGTCGAGGATGCGGGCGCGCGTGCGCTCGCCCTTGAGCCCTCGGCGTGGCGTCGGTTCGGTCACCGGCCGGCCCTTTCTGGCGGTCTGGGGGCACGCGGGCTGCGCAAACGTGCCGGGGTACGGCGAGATCGGCCGTCCACCGGCTCGACCAAGAATCTACCACGTGGTTAGTTTCGCGGCCCACGCCCGCGGCGGACGCAGTGGACCCTAGAGCCAGTCGCGGCGCTTGAAGACCATGTAGAGCACCATGCACACCGCCGCCATCAGCAGGATCGCGAACGGGTAGCCGAACACCCAGTGGGTCTCGGGCATGAAGTCGAAGTTCATCCCGTAGATGGTGCCGACCAGCGTCGGGGCGAACAGGATGGCCGCCCACGCCGAGATCTTCTTGACCTCCTCGCCCTGCTGGATGCTGGCCTCGGTCATGCGGGCCATCTCCGCGTTCTGGGCCTGGGTCACCAGCGTCGAGTTGACCACCAGGATGTTCTGCAACATCTGGCGGAAGGCCGAGATGCGCTCGGTCACCGTGATCGCGTGGTCGGCGACGTCGCGCAGGTAGCTCTGCAGCTCCTCGTTGACGCCGTACTTGGCGGCGCCGGCGATGAAGCCGTGGATCATGCCCACCAGCGGCGCGGTGGCCCGCTGGAACTCGATCACCTCGCCGGACAGCTCGTAGACGCGCCGCGACACCGAGGGGTCGCCGCTGAAGACCTCGACCTCGATCTCCTCGATGTCCTTCTGCAGCCCGGCCACCACCGGCGCGTAGCCGTCGACCACGGCGTCGAGGATCGCGTACAGGACGGCCTGCGGGCCCTGGCGCAGCAGGTCGGGGTCGGACTCCATGCGCTTGCGCACCCCCTGCAGGTCGGGGGCCTCGGCGTGGCGCACGGTGATCACGAAGTTGGGGCCGACGAAGACGTGCAGCTCGCCGAAGGCCACCTCCTCCACCTCGTCGAGGTAGCGGGCGGCGCGCAGCACCACGAACAGCGTGTCGCCGTAGCGGTCGGCCTTGGCCCGCTGGGAGCCGACGATCGCGTCCTCCAGCGCCAGCTCGTGCAGCTCGAACTCCTCGGCGAGCTTGACCAGCTCCCACTCCTTCGGACGGTAGAGGCCGATCCAGGCCATGCTGTCCGGCATCTGCTTGAGGCGTTCGAAGGCGTCGGCGAGCGAGCCGGGGTTGTCGACCCGCTCGCCGTTCTGGTAGACGGCGTTGTCGATCACGGTGGGCCGGTAGGGGTGCTCCTCGGTGGCGCGCGGGTCCATCGAGTGCTCCGGCGCCTCCTCGCGGTGGTCACCGCTGCGCCTGAACCCCTTCACCCTGGCCATGCACCCTCCGATCCGGTTGCCGTGCTGACTACTGCGAGGACACCAGGCTGTCGAGCTCCTGGGTCGCCCGGTCCCTGATGGTCTTGCGCCACATCGGCGTCCAGCCGAACAGCAGCCCCTGCGGCCTGCCGAGAGCCATTCTGGACCAGCGCCTGAAGTCGAACTCGTCGTGGTGGCGGACGATGAGGTCGTCCTCGAACCTGAACAGCGCGTCGATCTCGTTGACGACCGTGCGGCCGGTGGAGGAGAAGGTGTAGCTGGCCGTCCAATGGGCCGAGCCGCTGAACTCGTCGGCCTGGACGTCGCGGTAGCCGGATCTCAGTCCGTCGCGCACGCCGAGCTGCAACCGCCACATCGCCATCACCCGGTCGCGGCCCTCGACCTCCTGGAAGATGGGGTCGCCGAAACTGATCTCGGGGTGGTAGCAGCGCTCCATGGCCGCGAAGTCCGCGCGGCCCAGAGCGTCGTAGAAGGCGCTGATGAGCGCCACGTGCCGATCGTTCACCTTGCTATCGAATCATGGCCGCACCATTGTCCCAGCACACCGCCCGCAGCCACTGCTCGCCGAGGTCCAGGCGGGCGAGTGCGTCGAGCTGGTGCGCGTAGGGGTACGGGATCGTCGGGAAATCGCTGCCGAG
>NZ_JBSFGJ010000098.1:0-26068 GCF_053596515.1 Nonomuraea sp. NPDC001684 | reverse complement strand
GACCAGCCCCGACCACGCGCTGCTGCGCGCGGTGGCCGCGGTCGACCTGCCCGCCGAGTGCCGCCACCGGCTCGACCAGCTGCACGAGACGATGATCGAACCGCTGCGCGGGCTGCTCGCCGAGGCCGGGGAGCCGCATCCCGACCTGGTGGCCCACCTGGGGTGGAGCATCCTGGGCGAGGGCCGCCGCCGCCTGGCCGCGTGCGCCGACTCCGGCGAAGGCGCCGAGGCCGAGGTGATCACCGCGACCACCCTCGACGTGTTGTGCCGGGCCGTGCTCAGCGCACGGTGATCTCGAAGACCGCCTCGCCCGACTGCCGCCTGCTCTCCTCGTCGGGCGGCGTCGAGCTCTGGCCGCACCGCCAGCAGTCGCGCAGCGTGATCTCGGCGGTGCCCGGGCTCTTGGTGTTGAAGACGAAGTAGGCGGTGCCGCCGCTGCCGGGGCCCTGGCCCGCGCTCCTGCGCTCCTCGCTGATGTAGGAGGCCACCCTGGCGTCGGGCACCGCCGCCAGCCGCCAATCGTCGCCCACCGAGGGGTTGTCCGGGACGGCCAGCGAGAACCGCTGCCCCGGGCGCAGCTCGGCGCGCACGGTCGTGCCCTTGGCGCCCTTGACGACGGTGCCGAAGTCGCTGACCGCCGAGCCGTCGCCGCAGCCGGCCACCAACCCCGAGGTCAGCAGGGCGAGTGCGGCGACGACGGCCTTCCCACGCTTCACTCGGGAAGGCTATCCTCCTTCGGCGGGTCCCGGGGCTCCACGTACGGCTCCTGCCCGACGGGCTCGCCCTCGGCGATCTGGCGTTCCCTGATGAGCTCGGCGTCCAGCTCGGCGCCCAGCAGCAGGGCCATGTTCGACAACCACAGCCAGATCAGGAACACCACGACGCCGGCCAGCGTGCCGTAGGTCTTGCCGTAGGACCCGAAGTGGGCCACGTACAGGGCGAAGCCGCCGGAGACCACGACCCAGAGCACCACCGCGAGCAGCCCGCCGGGGGTGATCCAGCGCACGCCGGGCTGGCGCACGTTCGGCGCGGCCCAGTAGAGCACCATGATCAGCCCGGCCGCGACGAGCGCGAGCACCGGCCATTTCAGGATGTCCCACGCGGTCACCAGCGCGCTGCCCAGGCCGAGCGCTCTTCCGACGCTCCTGGCCAGGTCGCCGGTCAGCGCGACGGAGATCGCGCCGAGCGCCAGCAGCACGGTGGCCAGCACGGTGAGCCCGATCCGGAGCGGGGTCACCTTCCAGAACGGACGCCCCTCGTCGATGTCGTAGATGGTGTTGCCGGCCCGGATGAACGCGCCGATGTAGCCCGACGCCGACCAGAGCGCGACCAGCAGGCCGACGATCGCGACCAGGCCGGCCGAGGCCGCGTTCTCCTGGACCGACCGCACGCCCGTGACGATCAGGGAGCGCACCTCGTCGGGCGCCAGCACCACGAGGTTGCCGACCAGGGTGGCGGTGTCGCGCCTGCCGAGCAGGCCGAACACCGACACCAGCACGATCAGCGCGGGGAAGATGGACAGGACGGCGTAGTAGGTGAGCGCTGCCGCGAGGTCCTGGACGCCGTCGTTGCGGAACTCGACGACGGTGCGTTTGAGCACGCTCCACCAGGCCCTGCGCGGCAGTTCCGCAGGTCTTTCGGGGGAACGCACGCCTACTTCGCCCTGTTGCGCTTCCTGAGCCGCCGCACGACGAGGGCCGTCACCGCCGCCGCCGCGGCCAGCAGCAGCACCGGACGCTTGCGCGCCCCGGTGGCGGCGTCCTTGACCTGGTGGGGGGTGGCCTCGCGGACCTTGCCCGCGACCTCGCCGGCCATGCCCTTGGCCGTGCCGGTCACCTCGGCGGCCTTGCCCTTGGCCACGCCGGTCATCTCGGCGACCTTGCCCTTGGCCGTGCCGGCCGCCTCGGCGGCCCGGCCCTTCAGGTCGGCCTTGTGGGCCAGGGCGCTGACCGTGTCGCCCAGTTCGTTCCTGGTCTCCTTGATGCTTTTTCGCACGTCGTCCTCTTCCTCGTCGTCCTCGCCACGGCCCCCGCCCCCGCCCAGCGACTCCTCCTCGACCGCGCGGCTCTCCACCGCCTCGGTCCGGTCGTCCGGCACGGGGGTCTCGGGGATGAAGGTCTCGTGTTCCTGCCGGGCCAGTTCGGCCCGTTTCGCGTTCTCCGCAGCCCCCGGTCTCGTCGGAGGCACGTTGATCGACTCGCGTTCGGTCGGCGTGCCGACGGTCGCCCTGCGGGCGCCCACGTCACCGGCGTGCTGCTCGCTGTATCCGGGGTCCGTCTCGCTCATCGGCGTGCCCTCTCCTTGACCATGTCGATATCGGCCTTGACGCTCGCGATGGTCTCCTGGGGGACCGGCGGCGTGGCCTGTTTCACCTGGTTCTTTCCGGTCAGGCCGAGCAGGGCGGCGGCGATGAGCAGGACCGCCCCCACGATCGCGGCGGCCGCCCACGCGGGCATGACCAGAGCGAGGAGCAGGACGACGGCGGTCACCAGCGCGGCAGCGCCGAAGAACGCGGCCATCCCGGCCGCGCCGAACAGCCCCGCGCCGAACCCGGCGCGCCTGCCCTTCTCCGCGAGCTCCAGCCTGGCCAGGCGCAGCTCGTCCTTGACGAGCCTGGAGACCTGGTCGGACAGATCACTGACCAGCTTGTGGGTATCGTTCACGACGTCGCCTCCTCCGCTGAGGAAGGCGACTACCCAGCTGACCGCCTGTTATTACCTCTTGGCGGCCTTCAGCAGGAACCGGAGGACGGACGCCACCGGCGACTCGGGCGCCTCGCACCAGTTGTCGGGCTGCTTCGGCTTGCTCCACGGTGCGGGCAGCTCGCACGAGGGAGCCTGCGGCTCAGGCCGCTCACACCACGATCCGGGAGTGTTCATCCTTCGATGGTACGACCTCCGGCCCGGCCGGCAGAAGACTCGCGGACCGGTCGCTCCAGGCCGGCGGTAACCTGCCGGGGTGCTGGTACACGGGGTGTGGGCGGGTGACGGGCTCGCCTTCTGGGGAGAGGTTCCCGGCCGGGCCGCCGCGGTGTCCCGTGGGGCGGGCGCGCGGCCCCATCCGTTCGCCGCGTCCCCTGCCGAGCTGGCCGGCGCGCCGGGCCTCGGGGTGGGCGGGCCGTCCAGGGAGCTGGAGCTGCTGCTGCCGGGGGCGGCCAAGGGGCCGCTGCCCTCGCCGGAGACGGGGCTGCTGACGGAGGTGGTCAGGCCGCGGCTGCTGCCGTGGCGGGTGCCCGCGGTCGTGCTGCCGCCCGCCGAGGCCCTTGCCGCGCTGGACGGCCTTCCGGGCGACGCCACCGCCACCGTCCGCCATTGGGCCGCCGTCGCCGCGCTCGCCCGCGGCCTGGTGGGCCGTGGCCGGGTCGTCCCCCAGCTCGTCCCCGTACCCGATGCCGACGGCGCCGCGCTGGCTCTGTGGCGGCCCGTGCTGACCGGGGCCGACGCCGCCTACTTCCGCGACCTGGCCCTGGCCATGCCGCCCGCCTGCCGCACCTGGGCCGCCGAGCGTCCGGCCGCCGGGGTGCAGCTCCAGGCGCTGGAGGCGTTCACCGACGCGCTCGTCCGGCAGGCCGTCACCACTCCCCTGGCCGCCCCCTCCGCCGCCGCCCCGGCGACGCCGCGGGAGCGGTGGCTGGCCGCGCTGACCGGCGACCCGGCCTGCCCCGACGACCCGGGGCTGCGCGAGGAGCTGGACCGCTGGCGGGCGGCCGTCACGGCGGCCGAGGGCGCCACCCGCGTCTGCTTCCGCCTGCTCGAACCGGCCGCCGGCGACGACTGGCGGGTCGAGCTGGCGCTGCAGGCCGCCGACGACCCCAGCCTGTACGTCCCGGCCGCCCGCGTCTGGGACGGCGAGAAGGGCCTGCCCGGCCGGCCGGAGCGCGAGCTGCTGGCCGGGCTCGGCCGGGCCGTGCGGCTCTACCCGGAGCTGGACCGGGCCCTGCGCGTGCCGGAGCCGAGCGAGCTGGCCCTCGACACGGCGGGCGCGTTCGCCTTCCTGCGCCAGGCCGCGCCGCTGCTCCAGGCGGCCGGGTTCGGGGTTCAGCTGCCGCGCTGGGCGGGCCGTACGCGGCTCGGGCTCAAGCTCACCACCAGGACCAAGCCGCAGACGGCGGCCGTCAGCCAGGGTTTCGGGCTGCGCGAGCTGGTCGACTTCCGCGTCGACCTGGCGGTGGGCGAGGAGACGATCAGCGAGGCGGAGCTGGCCGAGCTGGCCAGGCTCAAGGTGCCGCTGGTCCGGGTCCGCGGCCAGTGGGTGGAGCTGGACGACCGGCAGCTCAAGGCCGCGCTGCGGGCCGTGGAGGGCGTGCGCGCGGGCGAGGCGGCCGCGGCCGACCTGCTGCGCCACGTGATCCAGGGCGACGACGAGCTGCCGTTGCTGGCGGTCGACGCCGACGGCGTGCTCGGCGACCTGCTCTCGGGCCAGGCCGAGCGGCGGCTCACCCCGCTCGCGACCCCGCCGGGCCTGGACGCCGTGCTGCGGCCCTACCAGGAGCGCGGGCTGGCGTGGCTGAGCTTCCTGTCCGAGCTGGGCCTCGGCGGCGTGCTCGCCGACGACATGGGCCTGGGCAAGACGGTCACCACGCTGGCGCTGCTCGTCCACGAGCGGGCCGCCGCGCCCACGCTGCTGGTCTGCCCGATGTCGCTGGTGGGCAACTGGCAGCGGGAGGCGGCCAGGTTCGCCCCGGGGCTGCGCGTGTACGTCCACCACGGCCCCGGCCGGGACGCCGCCCGCATCGCGGCGGCCGACCTGGTGATCACCACGTACGGCACCGCCCACCGCGACCTGGAGATCCTGCGGGAGCACGAGTGGCGCCGGGTGGTGTGCGACGAGGCCCAGGCGATCAAGAACAGCGGCACCCTCCAGGCCCGCGCCGTCCGGTCGATCCCCACCGGCACCCGGCTGGCCCTGACCGGCACGCCCGTCGAGAACCACCTCGCCGAGCTCTGGTCGATCATGGAGTTCGCCAACCCCGGCCTGCTCGGGCCGCGGGCCCGCTTCCGCACCCGGTTCCAGGAGCCCATCGAGGCCCGCCAGGACGAGCAGGCCGCCGATGCGCTGAAGCGGGCGACGGGCCCGTTCATCCTGCGCCGCCTCAAGACCGACCGGTCCGTCATCTCCGACCTGCCGGAGAAGATCGAGATCAAGGAGTGGTGCCCGCTCACCCCCGAGCAGGCCACCCTCTACCAGGCCGTCGTCGACGACATGCTGGCCCGGATCGACGACAGCGAGGGCGTCGAGCGGCGCGGCCTGGTGCTGTCGGCCATGGCCAGGCTCAAGCAGGTCTGCAACCACCCGGCCCACCTGCTCAAGGACGGCTCCCGCCTGGCCGGCCGGTCGGGGAAGCTGGCCCGGCTGGAGCAGCTGGCCGAGGAGGTCCTGGCCGAGGGCGAGAAGGCGCTGCTGTTCACGCAGTACGCCGAGTTCGGCACGATGCTCCAGCCCTACCTCGCCCAGCGGCTCGGCCGTCCGGTCCTGTGGCTGCACGGCGGCCTGCCCAAGAAGACCCGCGACCGTCTGGTCGAGCGTTTCCAGCACGACCCGGAGCCGATGTTGTTCCTGCTGTCGCTCAAGGCGGCCGGCGTCGGGCTCAACCTGACGGCGGCGAGCCACGTCGTCCACGTCGACCGCTGGTGGAACCCGGCCGTGGAGGACCAGGCCACCGACCGGGCCTTCCGCATCGGCCAGCGCAGGAACGTCCAGGTGCGCAAGCTGATCTGCGCGGGCACCCTCGAAGAGCGCGTCGACCAGATGATCGAGCGCAAGAAGGCGCTGGCCGAGCGGGTGGTCGGCGCCGGCGAGGAGTGGCTGACCGACCTGTCCACCGACGAGCTGCGCGAGGTGTTCCGCCTCACGGGAGGGTCCTGACCATGCCCGACTGGTACGACGGCGGCGGCCCCATCGAGGTCGAGGGCGGCCTGCGGGCCCGGTCGCGGCGCGGCAGCATCGGCTCGGCCTGGTGGTCCAGGCGCTTCGTCGACATCCTGGAACGCGTCTGCGACAAGGGCCGCCTGTCCCGCGGCCGCGCCTACGCCCGCAAGGGCCAGGTGCTCTCGATCGACCTGTCGGCGGGGCTGGTCCGGGCGTCCGTGCAGGGGTCGCGGCCGAAGCCGTACGACGTCGTGGTCAGGATCGACGTCTACGGCGAGGACGTGTGGGCGCGGCTGGAGGAGGCCGTCGCGGCGCAGGCCGTCCACCGGGCCAGGCTGCTGGCCGGGGAGATGCCGGTCGAGATCGAGGAGCTGTTCGCCGCCCATGGCGCCGACCTGTTCCCGCGCGACCTGGACATGGAGTGCTCGTGCCCCGACTGGGGGTTCCCGTGCAAGCACCTGTCGGCCGTGCTCTACCTGCTGGCCGAGTCGTTCGACGACGACCCGTTCCTGGTGCTGGCCTGGCGCGGGCGCACCCGCGAGCAGCTGCTCGGCTCGCTGGCCGACGACCCGCCCGCGCCCGACCCGCTGGAGGTGGCCGACGTGCCGTTCGCCGACCGGCTGGCCGACTTCTACGCCCCCGGCGCCACCGCGCACCGCCCGGAACGCCGCCCCGCCGCGGCCGCCCCCGACCTGCTGCCGCGGGTCTTCCCGCCGCCCGCCGGCCTGGCGGACGCGCTCGCCCCCGCCTACCGGGCGCTGGGCGAGGGCTGAGGTCAGTTGTCCTCGAAGGAGTCGGGGACCATCACGCGCACGCCGTTGGGCACCACGCGCAGCGTGATCGGGGTGCGCAGGCGCACCTCGCCGTCGACGTCGGCGGCCATCGGCGGGTCGGTCTCCAGCAGCATCTCCCGGCCGACCACGAACGGGCCGCCCGCCAGGCTGCGCCAGCGGCCGGTGGTCGCGCGCAGCAGCGTCTCGCCGAGCAGGCGCAGCTTCTTGCCCGAGCCGAGCTGGTAGGCCACCAGCATGCCGTTGTCGATGCTGATGTCCTTGGCCACCTGCCAGCCGCCGTGGAAGCGGCCGTTGGCGATGTTGAGCTGGTGGGTGAGCAGCTCGTGGCGCTGGCCCTCGACGGTGATGTAGGCCCGGAAGGGCCGGTGGCCCGGCAGCACGGTCAGCGCGGTCATCGGGTAGGCCGGACGGCCCACGATGCGCTTGAGCCAGGGCTTGACCCGGCCGGCCACCTCGACCGAGACGCCGAAGCTGGCCAGGTTGGCGAAGGGCCGGTCACCGGCCATGCCGAGGTCGATGTCGGCGACCTTGCCGGTGGAGAACACCCGGATGGCGCCGGCCAGGTCGAGCGGCAGGCCGAGGCTCCTGGCGAAGTTGTTGGTGGTGCCGAGCGGCAACACGCCGAGCGCCACGTCGCGGTGGGCGACGTGGCGCACGGCCGAGGAGAGGGTGCCGTCGCCGCCGCCCACGATCAGCAGGTCGGGGTCGGTGGCGAGGGCGGTGTCGAGCAGGTCGCGCAGCCGCTTGGGGTTGTAGACCGACAGCTCGGCCAGCGGCTCGAACCCCAGGTTGTGCAGCTGCTCGATGACCTCGAAGTAGTGGCGGCGGCCGCGGCGTGAGCGAGTGTTCACCACCACCGCCACCCGGCGATCCCGCCGGATCGCCTCAGTGTGCTCGATCTTGGTGCGCAGTTCGCTCATGGTCATCAATCGTAGGCGCTGTGTCCGCCGCTCAGTGCTGGATCGGGGGGCCGCCGGAGACCGGCGGCCCCCCTTACGCTACTTCTTCGGCGGGACGACCTGGACGATGGCGCCCAGGTTGCCCGGCAGCTGGCTGATCAGCTTGAACTGCACGCCCAGCGCCTTGCCCTCGTCGCCGGGGTTGCCCGACCCGGCCACGTGGCCGTTGCCGAGGTCGGTCCCGTACAGCTCGGTGGCGGGGGTGCCGTCCAGGTGCACCACGCGGGTGCTGTACGGCTGGTCGCCCTTGCTCGGCACCACCGCGGAGGCGTCGAAGTCACGGTAGTAGAGCGAGCCGTTCTGCAGCTCGAAGCCCGGAACCCAGGTCTTCGCGTCGGTGAAGGACGACACGCCCCTGAGCGCGGGGATGTTGGTGCAGTACTCGCTGAACGGCTCGTCCGGCGCCTCCAGGCACTCCTTCAGCGGGTACGTCTGGTCGAAGGAGAAGGCCGCGTTCGAGGACTGCGTGCGGCCCTCCATGTTCTTGTGCCTGGTCGGGTCCTTCTGGGCGGCGGTGCCGGTGCGGCGCAGCGGGTCGTAGTGCGAGTCCACGACCAGCAGGCTGCCCTTGGAGCCGATGCTCGGCGGCAGGGTCAGGTTGTTGACCACCGAGTTGTTGGTGAAGGTCGAGTCGCGGTACCAGACCAGCAGGCCGGGCGCGTTGTACTTGACCTTCTCGACCTTCCACGCCCCGTCGCGGGAGTAGTTGGTGTCGTAGGCGTACTGCAGGCCCTTGTCGAAGCCGTCGAAGTTGCGCCACTCGGCGAGGTAGAAGCGGGAGATCTCGCGCGAGCCGTTGTTGACGGTCCAGCCCTGGCCGCTGGTGTTGGTGAACGTGCCGCCGGTGGCCTTCCAGCCGTTCTCGCCGTTCTCGACGTCGTCGCTCCAGACGGCGGTGCCGCCGTTGGTGAGCGAGAAGTCGTCGGCGTGCCAGCCGCGCGGCTCGAAGGCGGCGTCGGTGTTGTAGGTCAGGCGCAGCTTGATCGACTGCCCGGCGTACGGCGTCAGGTTGACGTAGTCGTGCCGCCACTGGCCGCCGGTGTCACCGGTGAGCCCGTACTTCTTGTTGCCGAACGTCTTGAGGTTCTTGTTCGGGTCGGGGTAGCCGTCGGGGGTGGTGACCTCGGCGCCGGCCTCGTCGTAGACCTTGAGCTGGGTCCAGGTCTGGCCGCCGTCGGTCGAGACCTCCACGAAGCCGAAGTCCCAGTCCTGCTCGATCTCGTAGTTGTTCCACATCCAGAACCGCACGTCGGAGCCGGCGGGCACCGGGACGTCGCGGGTCAGGGTCTGGTTGGCCCAGTCCTGGTCGAGGTTGGACCACCAGGCCTTCGTGCCGCTGTGCGGGTCGATCATCTTCAGCGGCGTGGAGGCCAGGTTCACCCGGACGCCGTCCTCGGTGTACTTGGGCGTGCGCGAGGACTGCCCGACCGTGACGGACTGGGCGGCGTCACCCGGGTTGAACGTCTTCGGGTTGGCCCAGCCGAGCACCCACTTGTCCCACAGGCCCATGTGCGTGGGCATGGACTGGAAGATGGGGCCGGAGTGGGAGCCGCTGGACATCAGGTCCCAGAAGTCCACCGCGGAGCTGGCCTGGCCGCTGGTGTCGTACAGGTCGGGCAGGCCCAGGTCGTGGCCGTACTCGTGGGCGAAGACGCCGACGCCGGAGTCCTCGGGCTGCACGATGTAGTTGGAGATCTTCTTGTCGCTGCCGGGGATCTTGTAGCCGCCCGCGACCGCGCTGGAGTGCGCCCAGATGGCGTAGGTGCCCTCGGCGCCGCCGTCGGAGGACTTGTCCTTGCCGGCGTGCACCATCACCAGGTGGTCGATGACGCCGTCGGGCTCGTTGAAGTTGCCGTCGCCGTCGGAGTCGGCCACGTCCTCCTGGTCGTAGTCGGCCCACGGGAAGTTCGGCTGGGCCGCGGCCAGGGCGTTGACCGTGTCGATGGCGAGCTGGCCCGCGCCGGTCGGGTTGCTGGGGTGACCCGACATGTCCTGCGGCTGGCCGCCACAGGCCGCGGCGCCGTAGTACGCCTCGGAGTGGGGGGCCTTGATCCAGCCGACGGCCGAGCCGGTGACGGAGTAGGCGCCCTTGGACAGCTCCTCGTACATCTTCTTCATCGTGAAGCCGGAGATGTCGATGCCGGGCTTGCCGTCGCGCGGGTCCTTGAGGTCCTTGCGCACGCGCTCGGTGATGCCCTCGTCGCTGTAGAGCATCTTGTTGAAGTGGTCGGTGCTGAAGTCCTTGAGCCAGAAGGAGTTGTTGTCCTTCTGCGGCAGCGTCGCCGGGTCGGGGATGTTGTTGTGCAGCGGGCCGTTCTTGAGCGTGCCCGGCGGCTCGACCACGCAGTCGTCCGGCGCGCTGTCGGTCGTGCGCAGCCGGTTGAAGCCGGAGAAGTCGTCGTTCGCCTGCTCGTTGAACTCGACCAGGACGGTGAGGAGCTTGGCGGTCTTGACCTGCTTGGAGTTCTTGTAGATCCATTCAGCCGGGTTGCGGCCGGTCCTGATCGCCTGGTTCTCGCGGGCGGCGAGGACGCGGGCCGCGGCGGGGTTCCCGCTGACGAACTTCCTGTCGAACTTCTCCGCCGGTGAGAGCGAGCGGGCCTTGCCCTTGTTCAGGCCGGGTTCCTGCGGCTCCTTCTCGACCCGCGGGGGAGCGTAGTTGATGTAGTAGTCCGCCGCCGTGGGCTGGTAGCTGGCCACTGATGTGGCCTGGGCCGCCGGGACGGTCAGCGCGGCGCCGAGGAGGGCGACCGCCGGGAACACGACTAACAGGCGCTTTGAGCTTGGCACCAGGTACCCTCTCTGCCCGGGGTCGCCGGGCGCATGGCCATAGGGTGTGCAATGCCGGACGCTAGAGGGTGGATAAACGGGTCGTAAAGTACGTTGTTGAAACGTGATCAAACTACGACATTTTGACCAACAGAATTCCCGCGGCGGCATCGCCCGCAATGGCCCGGCATAAACGCAACAACGCGATCTTGAAACGCCGGATCGGCCGGCAGGTCAGTCGGCGGCGAGCACCGGCGGCGGCTGCTCGGGGCCGGGGTCCGGCTCCACGGCGGGCGTCGCGTCCTCGTGCGGGTAGTGCAGGTCGAACGCGGGCCGCTCGGAGCGGATCGGCGGCATGCCGGTGAAGTTGTGCCGCGGCGGCGGGCAGGAGGTCGCCCACTCCAGCGAGTTGCCGTAGCCCCAGGGGTCGTCGAGCGTGACCCTGGGCGCGTGCCTGGCCGTCCGGTACACGTTGTAGAGGAACGGCAGCGTCGAGGCGCCGAGCAGGAACGCCCCGGCCGAGGAGATCTCGTTGAGCGCGGTGAACCCGTCGGCCGCGCTGTAGTCGGCGTACCGGCGCGGCATGCCGAGCTGGCCGAGCCAGTGCTGGACGAGGAACGTGGTGTGGAAGCCGGCGAACAACGTCCAGAAGTGCACCTTGCCGAGGCGGTCGTCCAGCATCTTGCCGGTCATCTTCGGCCACCAGAAGTAGAAGCCGGCGAACATGGCGAACACCACCGTGCCGAAGACCACGTAGTGGAAGTGGGCGACGACGAAGTAGGTGTCGCTGATCTGGAAGTCCAGCGGCGGCGAGGCCAGGATGACGCCGGTCAGCCCGCCGAGCAGGAAGGTGACCAGGAACCCCACCGCGAACAGCATCGGCGTCTCGAACGACAGATGGCCGCGCCACATCGTGCCGATCCAGTTGAAGAACTTCACCCCCGTCGGCACCGCGATGAGAAACGTCATGAACGAGAAGAACGGCAGCAGCACCTGCCCGGTGGCGAACATGTGGTGCGCCCACACGGTCATCGACAGCCCGGCGATGGCGATGGTGGCCCCGACCAGGCTCAGGTAGCCGAAGATCGGCTTGCGGCTGAACACCGGGATCACCTCGGTGACGATCCCGAAGAACGGCAGCGCGATGATGTAGACCTCGGGATGGCCGAAGAACCAGAACAGGTGCTGCCACAGCAGCGGCCCGCCGTTCGCGCCGTCGAAGACGTGCGTGCCGAGCTTGCGGTCCGACTCCAGCACCAGCAGCGCGGCGGCCAGCACGGGGAAGGCCATCAGCACGAGCATGCTGGTCAGCAGCACGTTCCAGGTGAAGATCGGCAGGCGGAACATGGTCATGCCCGGGGCCCGCATGCCGATGATCGTGGAGATGAAGTTGACCGCGCCGAGGATCGTGCCGAGGCCGGACATCACCAGGCCCATGATCCACAGGTCGCCGCCGACCTGCGGCGAGTGGATGGCCGACGACAACGGCGTGTAGGCGAACCAGCCGAAGTCGGCGGCCCCGCCCGGGGTGAGGAAGCCCGCCAGCACCATGAGCCCGCCGAACAGGAACAGCCAGTACGCCACCGCGTTCAGCCGGGGGAAGGCCACGTCGGGCGCGCCGATCTGCAGCGGCATGACCACGTTGGCGAACCCGGCGAACAGCGGCGTGGCGAACAGCAGCAGCATCACCGTGCCGTGGATGGTGAACAGCTGGTTGTACAGCTGCTGGCTGACCACCTGCATGCCGGGCCGCGCCAGTTCGGCCCTGATCAGCATGGCCATGACGCCCGCGACGAGGAAGAAGCCGAAGGAGGTGATCAGGTAGAGGTACCCGATGACCTTGTGGTCGGTCGTCGAGAGCCAGGAGGCGATGACGGTCCCGGTACGGCGGCGCCTGACCTGCTCGATCGAGGTGTCCCGAACAGTCGTCACGGCTGCTCCCTCCTTCGCGGAGTTGTGCCTGCCCCGATGTCCTCCATTCCACTCCCGCGCTCGCCGTACGGGAAGCGCTTCTTGGGAACGTCTTTGAACCGGTGTCCCACATGCCGGGCGATTACCGGACCCCTTGGGGACTTCTTCTATCCTTTGGACCGAACCGACTCGGAGGAGAGATCTCGTGACCGCACAGAGTGACTACGCCGCCCTCGTCCAGCGGGGGCTCTCGCTCGACCTCACCCGGGGCAAGCCGTCACCGCGCCAGCTCGATCTCTCCGACGGCATGCTCAAGCTGCCCACCTCCGTCAAGGCCGCCGACGGCACCGACGGCCGCAACTACGGCAACCTCCAGGGCCTGCCCGAGCTGCGCGAGATCTTCGCGCCGCTGGTGCAGGTGCCCGCCGGTCAGCTCGTCGTGGGCGGCAACTCCAGCCTGACGCTGATGCACGACACGATCGTGCACGCGCTGCTGTCGAAGGTGCCGGGGGCCGAGCGCCGCTGGGTCGAGGAGCCGGAGATCACGTTCCTGTGCCCGGTGCCCGGCTACGACCGGCATTTCACCATCTGCGAGCGGCTCGGCATCAAGATGACGGCCGTCCCGATGAACGCCGACGGCCCCGACATGGACGTCGTGGAGCGCCTGGTCGCCGCGGACCCGGCGGTCAAGGGCATCTGGTGCGTGCCGAAGTACAGCAACCCGTCCGGCGTCACCTACAGCGACGAGACCGTGCGCAGGCTGGCCGCCATGCCGACGGCCGCCCCCGACTTCCGGATCATGTGGGACAACGCCTACGCCGTCCACCACCTCACCGACACGCCGGACGAGCTGGCCGACCTGCTCGTGCTGGCGGCCGAGCACGGCAACCCCGACCGCGTGTTCGTCTACGCCTCCACCTCGAAGGTGACGTACGCGGGCTCGGGCGTGTCGTTCTTCGGCTCCTCGCCGGCGAACGTGGAGTGGTTCCTCGCCAACACCGCCAAGCAGTCCATCGGCCCCGACAAGCTCAACCAGCTCCGGCACGTGGAGTTCCTGCGCGACGCGGCGGGCGTGGCCGCGCACATGCGGCGGCACGCCGAGCTGATCGGCCCGAAGTTCGAGCTGGTCGACAAGGTGCTGACCGAGCGCCTCGGCGACCTGGCCACCTGGACCAGCCCGCGCGGCGGCTACTTCATCAGCCTGGAGGTGCCGCACGCCGCCGAGGTCGTGGCCAGGGCCAAGGCCGCGGGCATCGCGCTCACCCCGGCCGGCGCCACCCACCCCTACGGCCAGGACCCGGAGGACCGCACGATCCGCATCGCCCCCACCTTCCCCGAGCTGGACGAGCTGGAGCAGGCCATCGACGGCCTGGCCGTCTGCGTCCGCCTGGTGGCGGAGGAGCGCGGCTAGATCGCCCGGCCCCGGAAGCCGAAGATGTACTCGCGCGTCTCGCCCGGATGGAACGAGACGCCGACCCCCGGCTCGAACGCGACGTTGTCGCGGGCGCAGTAGTACAGCCGTTCCCACACGGCCAGCGCCTTCTCCCGGGCCGGGGCCTCGGCGTGGTCGCGCCTGCGGGCGCCGCGCGCGCCGAGCACGAACAGCAGCCCTAGCCCCCAGAACAGCCCGGTGAGACAGAAGGGCGCGAGCAGCACCTCGCTCCACTGGGAGTCCTTGCCCATCGCGATCACCAGCGACACGACGAGGTGCACCAGGGCCGCCACGCCGAGCATGATCCACCCCTGGTTCCTGGCCCAGGGCGTGTAGTGGCGGCTGGGGAACGACATCCACACCGCGAGCTGCGTACGGCTCATGACGTGCTTCGACGCGCCCATCGACGGCGCGGTCGGCAGGTCGGCGACCTCGCGCTGGCCGGGCAGTCTGACCCTTCCGATCCGGTATGTCGTCCCCGCGGCGACCGCGCCCGGAACCGAGACGAGCTGGTCAGCCTGCGTACATACCGGGCACCTGACTTCCACCCAGGGCAGTCTGGCCTTAAGGAACGGTCCGCGCAAACCGTAGGGTGCAGGTGTGAGACCGATTGATGCCCTGGTGAACTCGCTGTCCGAAGCTCGCGTGCTGACCGACCCGGACGTGATCGACTCCTACGCCCGCGACCGCACGTTCGTCGAGCCGGGCAAGCCGCTCGGCGTGGTGCTCGCCGCCTCGCGCGAGGACGTGGTGACGACCCTGCGGTGGGCCACCGAGCACCGGGTGCCGGTCGTGCCGCGCGGCGCCGGCACGGGCCTGGCGGGGGCGGCCACGGCCGGCGACGGGACGATCGTGTTGTCGCTGGCCAGGATGACGGCCATCAGGGAGCTCTCCCCCGCCGACGAGATCGCCGTGGTGGAGCCGGGGGTCATCACCGCCGACCTCGACCGCGCCGCCCGCGAGCACGGGCTCATGTACGCGCCGGACCCCTCGTCGTACGAGATCTCCACGATCGGCGGGAACCTGGCCACCAACGCCGGCGGCCTGCGCTGCGTGAAGTACGGCGTCACCAGGGACGCCACGCTCGGCCTTGAGGTCGTGCTGGCCGACGGGCGGATCCTGAACACCGGCCGGCGCACGATGAAGGGCGTCACCGGCTACGACCTGACCGGCCTGTTCGTCGGCTCGGAGGGCACGCTGGGCGTGATCACCGCGGCCACCGTGCGGCTGCGGCGGGCTCCGGCCGCGCCGCCGGCCACGTTCGCCGCCGAGTTCGGCTCGCTGCGCGAGGCGGGCGCGGCCGTGTCGGCGATCATGGCCGCGGGCTGCCAGCCCTCGCTGATGGAGCTGCTGGACCGGGCCACGCTGGAG
The DNA here is from genome assembly GCF_053596515.1 of Nonomuraea sp. NPDC001684. Taxonomy (NCBI): domain Bacteria; kingdom Bacillati; phylum Actinomycetota; class Actinomycetes; order Streptosporangiales; family Streptosporangiaceae; genus Nonomuraea; species Nonomuraea sp. NPDC001684. Next base: position 10,964 of record NZ_JBSFGJ010000098.1, on the reverse strand, counting down.
GCCATCGACGACTGGCGCAACATCGGGCTCGAACCGGCCACGCAGGCCATGCTGATCGGCCAGTCCGACGCGACCGACGGCCAGGCCGTGGCCGCCCGCATGGAACGGCTCTGCCTGGACAACGGCGCCTCGTTCGTGGCCGTCTCCTCCAGTCCGCAGGAGACCGAGGAGCTGGTCGGGCTGCGCAGGATGGCCTACCAGGCCAAGGAGCGGCTGGGGGCGTGCCTGGTCGAGGACGTGTGCGTGCCGCGCTCGGCGCTGCCCGAGATGATCACCGCGATCGAGGCGGCGGCGGCCCGGCACGGCGTGCGGATCTGCACGGTCGCCCACGCCGGCGACGGCAACCTGCACCCGGTCTTCATCTTCGAGCACGGCACGGCCGAGCCGCCCCCGCAGGTGTGGGCCGCGGCCGACGAGGTGTTCCGGCACGCGCTCTCGCTCGGCGGCACGCTGACCGGCGAGCACGGCGTGGGCGTGCTCAAGCGGCGCTGGCTGGGGCTGGAGTCCGGGCCGGTGGCGGCCGAGGTGCAGCAGGGCATCAAGGCGGTCTTCGACCCGCTGGGCATCATGAACCCGGGCAAGGCCATCTGAATTTGCCAAGCCGTGACCTTGGGGCTCCGGCGCGGACACGACCTGCGACGAAACACTGACATGTTCGGTCAAAAGGTGGAACTTACTTACAGGTCCGGCAGACGTCCCACATGTCACGCTGGTAGCGTTTTGCCCCATCTATTGGTTGTCATGGGGGTCCGACGTGAATCAGTTCCAGCCGCTGGCGGCGGACGACCCGCGGCGGCTGGGGGCGTACGACATCGTCGCCCGGCTCGGCGAGGGTGGTCAAGGCGTCGTCTATCTGGGCAAGAGCGACTCGGGGGACCAGGTCGCGGTCAAGCTGCTGCACAACGCCCTCGTGGCCGACGCCGACGCGCGGACCAGGTTCCTGCGCGAGGTGGCGGTGGCGCAGCGGGTCGCCCGGTTCTGCACCGCGCCCGTCCTCCACGCCGACCTCGACGGGAGCCGCCCGTACATCGTGAGCGAGTACGTGCCCGGCCCCTCGCTGCGCGAGCTCGTCATCAACGAGGGCCCGCGGCGGGGCGCGGCGCTGGAACGGCTCGCGATCAGCACGGCCACCGCGCTGGCGGCCATCCACCGGGCCGGGATCCTGCACCGCGACTTCAAGCCCGCGAACGTGCTCATGGGCCCCGAGGGGCCGGTCGTGATCGACTTCGGCATCGCCCGCGCGCTGGACTCCCCCGGCGCGACGGCCACGGGGATGGCGATGGGGACGCCGTCGTACCTGGCGCCGGAGCAGCTCAGCGGGGCCGCCGTGTCGGAGGCGGCCGACGTCTTCGCGTGGGGCGTCACGATGGTGTACGCGGCCACCGGCAAGCCCGCGTTCGGGGCGGACTCGATCCCCGTGGTGATGAACCGCATCCTGAACGAGGAGCCGCAGCTCGGCGGGATGGAGGGCGAGCTCGGCGCGCTGGTGGGCCTGTGCCTGTCGAAGGACCCGGCGCAGCGGCCGAGCGCCGACGAGCTGATCGTCCGGCTCACGGGGCAGCCCGCTCCCAAGGCCGCCATCGAGCCGGTCACCGGCGCGACCGCCACCCCGGCCGTGCCCCACCAGGCCGGCCCTGCGAACAGCCCCGCGCATGGCTCTGCGGCCGGCTCCTCCGGTGCGGCGCAGGACGCCTACCCCGGTCCCTGGACCCAGCCCACCGGCACCAACGCCGTGCCCCGGCAGCCCGGCCCCGACAACCGCCCCGCCCCCGGCGTCCCGCAGGGACCGGCGGGCCCCCAGGGCACGGGCCCCCAAGGTACGGCGGGCCCTCAAGGTGCGGCGAGCGGTCCTCAGGGCGGCCCGGCCGGGCTCGGCGCGCCAGGCGGCCCCCACGCGGGCGCCATGCCCGGCGCCGCCCAGGGCGTCCCGCACCCGGGCGTCCCGCAGGCCGGAGCCCCCGGCGGTCCGCAGGCCGGCGTTCCCGGCGGCCCGCACACGCCCGGCGGGCCCCAGACGGGCGCTCCCCACGGCGGCGCCCCCGCCGGCTCCCCCGGCACGCCTCACGGAGGCACGCCCGGCGGCCCCCAGAGCGGCGTTCCCGGTGGTCCCCAGAGCGGGGCTCAGGGCGGCGGCGTTCTCGGCGGTCCTCAGGCCAGTGGCATGGGCGGTGCGGCCGCGCAGGCCGGTGCGATGGGCGGGCCGGCAGCGCAGGGCGCGGTGCCGCACGGGCACCCGCACGGCGGCATGCCGGGCGCTCCTCAGCCGGGACACCCCGGTAGCCCACAGGCGGGACACCCCGGTGGTCCCCAGGCGGGACATCCCGGTGGCTCCCAGGCGGGGAACGCGGGGGCGACCAGGGTCGGCGGTCCCGGTGGTCCCGGAGGTCCGCAGGGCGAGACGTCCGACAAGGCGCCCGACAAGCAGCGGCGGACGCTGACGCTCGCCCTCTCCGGCGCGGCCGCCGCCGCGCTGCTGGTGGTGGCGGGCGCCGTCGTGGTGCAGGCCAACAGCGACAAGGTCGCCGTGACCGCCACCGGCAGCACCTCCGAGAACCCCACGGGCGACGGACAGGGCGCGGGACAACCCGAGCCGCCGGTCGCCGAGGTGACCCCGGACCCGATCCTCCCGGCGGAGACCGGCGAGCCCGTCCCCACGCTGGACGTCGGCGAGGCCGAGCCGCCCGAGAAGGTCAAGCACACCAAGGACCCCGTCATCGCGGTCCCGAACCCGGTGACGACCGTGACGGCGACGGCCCGCCCGGCGACCAAGCACCCCACGCCCACGCCCAAGCCCACCAGGACGAAGAAGCCCACGGGGTTGATCGACGGCGAGGACCAGCCGGACACCACCCCGACCCCCGGCCCCACGACGACGGTCCCGGCCAAGAAGCCGACGACGAGCAAGCCGACCGTGAAACCGACCGTCAAGCCGACCGCCACGCCCAAGCCGAACACCTTCAACGTGGTGGCCGTCTGCGGCACCGGCTACAGGGTGATCGACAAGCACGCGCTGGGCACCTCGGCCACGATCTTCCTGCTCTACAACACCAGCGCGGGCAAGAACTGCGTGGTCACGATGTCGAAGCTGGTCTATCCCGGCAAGGTCTCCATGAACGCCACCCTCCAGGTCCAGGGCGGCGCGAGCGCCGGCAACCCGGGCAAGTTCACCGCGTACGCGGGCCCGGTCCGGCTGGCGGCCGTGAAGAAGTGCGTGATCTGGGGCGGTTCGTGGAACTCGCTGAGCTGGAAGTCCGGCTGGAGCCACTGCACCTGACGTGACGGCGCGCGGCGGGACCCCTTCCTTCCGCGCGCCCCGCTCGCTACGGTGACTGACGTGATCGTCAGGTCCCTGACCCTGCGCGGCAAGCGCACCCGGGCCACGTTGCTCGCGGCCGGGCGTGAGGCGTTCGAGGAGCACGGGTACGACGCCGTGCGGATCGACGACGTGTGCGCGCGGGCCGGGGTCTCCCACGGCACCTTCTACACGTACTTCGACTCCAAGGAGTCGCTGTTCGGGGAGGTGGCGCAGACGGTGGTCGGCGAGATGTTCGCGGCGAGCGCGGTCGGCGACGCCGCCTCCGGCGACCCGTACGCCCGCATCGAGGCCGCCAACCGCCTCTACCTGCGGGCCTGGGCGGCCAACTCGCGCCTGGTCCGCATGGTGGAGCACGCCGCCGACGCCGACGCCCGCTTCGGGCGGCTGGTGCTGGAACTGCGCGAGGCGTTCGTCCGGCGCGGCGCCGACGGGCTGCGCCGGCTGCAGGAGCAGGGCCTGGCCGACCCCGCGCTCGACCCGCGGCTGACGGCCGTCATGCTGGGCGGCATGGTCGAGCACTTCGCCCACGTGTGGCTGGATCTCGGGGAGCGGGCCGGCGAGCAGGACGCCGTCGACCACCTGACCCGGCTGTGGGCGCGGGCCATCGGGCTGACGCCCGCGTCGACTTCGCGACAGGAGGCCCCGTGATCAGGAGCCGGCTCGACCCGCGCGACGCCGATTATCTGGCCCGGCGCGCGGCCATGCTCGCCAAGCTGGCCGAGCTCGACGCCGAGCACGCCAAGGCGGTGGCCGGCGGCGGCGAGAAGTACGTCGAGCGCCACCGCCGGCGCGGCAAGCTGCTCGCCAGGGAGCGCGTCGAGCTGCTGATCGACCCCGATTCGCCGTTCCTGGAGCTGTCCCCGCTGGCCGCGTGGGGCAGCGAGTTCCAGGTGGGCGCGGGCATGGTGACCGGCATCGGGGTGATCGAGGGCGTCGAGTGCCTGATCACCGCGAACGACCCCACGGTCAGGGGCGGCGCGTCCAACCCGTGGACGCTGCGCAAGTCGCTGCGCGCGGCCGACATCGCGCTGGCCAACCGGCTGCCGTACGTCAACCTGGTCGAGAGCGGCGGCGCCGACCTGCCGACGCAGAAGGAGATCTTCATCCCGGGCGGCCGGATCTTCCGCGACCTGACGCGGCTGTCAGCGGCGGGCGTCCCGACGGTGGCGCTGGTCTTCGGCAACTCCACGGCCGGCGGCGCGTACGTGCCCGGCATGAGCGACTACGTGGTGATGGTCCGCGACCGCGCCAAGGTGTTCCTGGGCGGGCCGCCGCTGGTGAAGATGGCCACCGGCGAGGAGTCCGACGACGAGTCGCTGGGCGGCGCCGAGATGCACGCCAGGACCAGCGGCCTGGCCGACTACCTGGCCGAGGACGAGCACGACGCGCTGCGCATCGGCCGCGCCGTCGTGCGCTCGCTCAACTGGCGCAAGCAGGGCGTGGCGCCGCTGCCCGCCCGCGAGCCCGCCTACCCGGCCGACGAGCTGCTGGGGATCGTCCCGGAGGACCTGAAGATCCCCTTCGACCCGCGCGAGGTGATCGCCCGCGTGGTGGACGGCAGCGAGTTCGAGGAGTTCAAGCCCCTGTACGGCCCCTCGCTGGTCACCGGCTGGGCGCGCGTCCACGGTTACCCGATCGGAGTGCTGGCCAACGCGCGCGGAGTGCTGTTCAGCCAGGAGTCGCAGAAGGCCACCCAGTTCATCCAGCTCGCGAACCAGTCGCGCACGCCGCTGCTGTTCCTGCAGAACACCACCGGCTACATGGTGGGCAAGGACTACGAGCAGGGCGGCATCATCAAGCACGGCGCCATGATGATCAACGCCGTGTCGAACTCGACCGTGCCCCACCTGACCGTCGTCATGGGCGCCTCCTACGGCGCCGGCAACTACGGCATGTGCGGGCGCGCCTACGACCCCCGCTTCCTGTTCAGCTGGCCGAGCGCCAAGTCGGCGGTGATGGGCCCGGCCCAGCTCGCCGGGGTGCTGTCGATCGTCGGCCGGGCAGCGGCGCAGGCCAGGGGGCAGGTCTACGACGAGGAGGCCGACGCGGCGATGCGTGCCATGGTGGAGTCCCAGATCGAGGCGGAGTCGTTGCCGTTCTTCCTGTCGGGACGGCTCTACGACGACGGGGTGATCGACCCGCGCGACACCCGTACGGTGCTGGGGATGTGCCTGTCGGCGATCAACAGCGCGCCGGTGCCGCCCGCGGCGGGGTTCGGGGTGTTCCGCCCGTGATCACCCGTCTGCTCGTGGCCAACCGGGGCGAGATCGCCCGCCGGGTCTTCCGCACCTGCCGCTCGCTCGGCGTCTCCACGGTCGCCGTCTTCTCCGACGCCGACTCCGGCGCGCCGCACGCCCGCGAGGCCGACCTCGCCGTCCGCCTGCCGGGGGCCCATCCGGCCGAGACCTACCTGGCGGTGGACCGGATCATCGAGGCGTGCCGGGTCTCCGGCGCCGACGCGGTGCACCCGGGCTACGGGTTCCTGTCGGAGAACGCCGCGTTCGCGCGGGCCGTGCTGGACGCCGGGCTCACGTGGGTGGGGCCGCCGCCCGAGGCGATCGAGGCGATGGGCTCGAAGATCGCGGCCAAGCGGCTGATGGCCGAGGCCGGCGTGCCGGTGCTGCCCTCGCTCGACCTGGCCGCCCCGGACGAGTTCCCGCTGCTGGTGAAGGCGTCCGCGGGCGGGGGCGGGCGCGGGATGCGGATCGTCAGGCACGCCGGCGAGCTGGCCGCCGAGGTGGAGTCGGCGCGGCGGGAGGCCGAGGCGGCCTTCGGCGACGGCGCCGTGTTCGCCGAGCCGCTGCTGGAGGCCGCCCGGCACGTCGAGGTGCAGGTGCTGGCCGACGGGCACGGCACGGTGTGGGCGTTGGGCGAGCGGGAGTGCAGCGTCCAGCGCAGGCACCAGAAGGTCGTCGAGGAGTGCCCGTCGCCGGGGATCTCGGAGCGCACCCGCAAGCTGCTGTGCGCGGCGGCCGTGCGCGCGGCCCGGCGCATCGGCTACGTCGGGGCCGGCACGGTGGAGTTCCTGGTCAAGGGCGAGCGGGTGGCGTTCCTGGAGATGAACACCCGGCTCCAGGTCGAGCATCCGGTCACCGAGCTGGTGTTCGGCGTCGACCTCGTCCGGCTGCAGCTGGAGGTGGCCGAGGGCGCGGCGCTGCCGTCCGGGCCGCCCGCGCCGCGCGGCCACGCGATCGAGGCGCGGCTGTACGCCGAGGACGCCGCCTACGTGCCCCAGACGGGCGTGCTGCGCCGGTTCGAGGTGCCGGGTGACGTCCGGGTCGACTCGGGCGTCGAGTCCGGGTCGCGGGTGTCGCCGCACTACGACGCGATGCTGGCCAAGATCGTCGCGTACGGCGCGACGCGGGCGGAGGCGGCGCGGAAGCTGGCCGCGTCCCTGCGCGGGGCCCGGCTGCACGGCCTCACCACCAACCGCGACCTGCTGCTGGAGATCGTGACCAATCCGGCCTTCCTCGCGGGCGAGACGAACACCGCCTTCCTCTCCCCCGGCGGCCCGCTGTCGCCGCTGTCGCCGCCGTCGTCCCCGCCTTCCGGCGACGGCGGGCTGCCGGCGCTGGCCGCCGCGCTCGCCATGGCCGCCGGGCGCCGGCGCGAGGCCCCCGTCCTGGCCGGGATGCCCGGCGGCTGGCGCAACGTGCGCTCGCAGCCCGCCCGCGCCCGGTTCGAGGAGGCCGATGTCGTCTACGACCCGCTGCCCGCGGGCGTCACGGTGGTCTCCGCGCGGCCGGAGGAGGTGGTCCTGGAACGCGACGGCCTGCGGCGGACGTTCCAGGTCGCCCGGTACGACGGCGACGAGCGCGTCTACGTCGACTCCCCCATGGGCGCGGCCGTGCTGACGCCGGTGCCGCGTCTGCCCGAGCCGGTCGAGCACGTCGCCCCCGGCTCGTTGCTCGCGCCCATGCCGGGCAGCGTGCTGCGGGTCGAGGTGGCCGAGGGCGACACGGTGGCCCGGGGCCAGCCGGTCCTGGTGCTGGAGGCGATGAAGATGGAGCATCGCATCGCCGCCCCGGCGGGTGGCGTGGTGTCGGACGTACGCGTCGAGAAGGGGCAGCAGGTCGAAGCCGGGGCCGTGCTGGCGATCATCCAGGAGGAGACCACATGACGAGCCTGGTGCACAGGGAGCTGGCGGACGGCGTGGCCACCGTCACACTCGACTCGCCGGCCAACCGCAACGCGTTGTCCAGGCGGCTGCTGGCCGAGCTGGCCGAGCACCTGCGCTGGGCGCTGGCCGAGCCGGGGGCCCGGGTGATCGTGCTGACCGGCACGGGCCGGGTGTTCTGCTCGGGCGCCGACCTGAAGGAGCAGCGCGGCGACTCGGACGCGCCGGTGACGGCGTCCTTCCCGGAGATCATGACGCTGCTCTGGGAGAGCCCGAAGCCGGTGATCTGCCGCCTGAACGGCACGGCCCGCGCGGGCGGCCTCGGCCTGGTCGCCGCGTGCGACTTCGCGATCGCGCCGGACACGGCGTCGTTCGCGTTCACCGAGGTGCGGCTCGGGGTGGTGCCCGCCATGATCTCGGTGCCCGTGCTGCGCAGGCTCGACCCTCGGGCGGCGGCCGAGTACTTCCTGACCGGCGAGGTGTTCGACGCCGCCACGGCGGCCCGCATCGGCCTGCTGACCAGGGCCGTCCCGGAGGACGAGCTGGACGCGACCGTGCGCCACTACGCGGGGATGCTGGCCAGGGGCGGCCCGGAGGCGCTGGCCATCACCAAGCGGCTGGTGCGGGAGGTCCCGGCGGTGTCGTTCGAGGAGGGCCTGCGGCGGATGAGCGAGCTGTCGGCCGAGCGGTTCACCTCGGCGGAGGGGCAGGAGGGCATCGCGGCGTTCATGGACAAGCGTCCGCCCAAGTGGGTGCCGTGATGGCGCTGCGCGTCGCGAACTGCAGCGGCTTCTACGGCGATCGGCTCTCGGCGGCCAGGGAGATGGTCGAGGGCGGCCCGATCGACGTGCTCACCGGCGACTGGCTGGCCGAGCTGACCATGCTCATCCTGGCCGGCAACCGGCTCAAGGGCCGTCCCGGCTACGCCCCCACGTTCCTGCGCCAGCTTGAGGACGTGCTCGGCCCGTGCCTCGACCGCGGCATCCGGATCGTGACGAACGCGGGCGGCCTCGACCCGGCCGGGTGCGCCGAGGCCGTGCACGAGCTGGCCGCCCGGCTGGGCCTGTCCCCCAAGGTCGCTCACGTGACCGGGGACGACCTCATGGGCCGCCCGCTCGACCTGGTCCACGCCGGCACCGGCGAGCGCGCGCCGGCCGCGCCGCTGACCGCGAACGCCTACCTCGGCGGCCGTCCCATCGCCGCCGCGCTGTCGGCGGGCGCGGACGTCGTGGTGACCGGCCGGGTGACGGACGCCGCCCTGGTCACCGGCCCCGGCATCTGGCGGTACGGGTGGGGCCCCGGCGACCTCGACCCGCTGGCCGGCTCGGTCGTCGCGGGGCACGTCATCGAGTGCGGCTGCCAGGCCACGGGCGGCAACTACGCCTTCTTCCAGGACGTGCCCGACCTGGCCCACTGCGGCTTCCCCATCGCCGAGCTGCGCGCCGACGGCTCGGCGGTGATCACCAAGCATCCGGGCACGGGCGGCCTGGTCTCGGTCGGCACGGTCACCGCGCAACTCGTCTACGAGCTGGGCGGCCCGCGCTACCTGGGCCCCGACGTGGTGGCCAGGTTCGACACGGTCACGCTCTCCGACGACGGCCCCGACCGGGTGCTGATCTCCGGCACGCGCGGCGAGCCGCCGCCGGACACGCTCAAGGTCGCCGTCAACTACCCGGCCGGCTACCGCAACACGATGACGCTCGTCCTGACCGGCCTGGACGTCGAGGCCAAGGCGCGGGTGGCCGAGGAGGCCGTCTGGGCGCGGGTGCCGCGCGAGACCTTCGACCAGGTGGATGTGACGCTGACGGACGCGGGCCTGCTGCGGATCACCGTCATGGACGCCGACCGGCGCACCGCGGGCCGGGTCTTCTCCTCGGCCGTCGTGGAGACCGGCCTGTCCAGCTACCCGGGCTTCTACGGCCTCACCCCGCCCGGCGACGCCTCCCCGTACGGGGTGTACTGGCCGGTCCTGGTGCCGGCCTCGCAGGTGCGCCCGCGGGTCTTCCTGGACGGCGTGGAGCTGCCCGTCCAGGAGGAGCCTCGCGTTTCCCAGGGCGGACCGGTCCCCGAGCCGCCCGCGCCGCCGGTTCCGGCGCCGCCGGGCGGGCCCGCCGTGCGCGTGCCCCTGGGCCGGGTGGCGGGGGCGCGCTCCGGCGACAAGGGCGGCGACGCCAACCTCGGCGTCTGGGTCGCGACCGACGAGCAGTACGCCTGGCTGGCGGCCACCCTCACCGCCGACCGGCTCACGTCCCTGCTGCCGGAGCTGGCCGCCCACCGCGTCGAGCGGCACGAGCTGCCCAACATCAGGGCGCTCAACTTCGTCGTGCACGGGCTGCTGGGCAGAGGCGTGGCGGCCAGCCCGCGGATGGATCCGCAGGCCAAGGCCCTGGGCGAGGAGCTACGCGCCCAGATGGTCGACGTGCCCGCCGCCCTGCTGCCCCAGCGCCCGCAGGCCGAGCAGCCCGGCGCGCGCAGCACCCTCCGGCTGGAGTGGACGGACGACGCCCTGCGCATCACCGCCGGCGACACGGGCGGCGACGCGGGCGGCACCGCCTCCGCCGCGACGTGCGGTGACGGGCCGGGGAACGGGCTGGCGGGCATGCGCGAGCGGGTGACCGCGCTGGGCGGGACCCTGGACGTCCGGACGGAGGAGGAAGGCGGGTTCGTCGTCGAGGCCCGCCTTCCGTACCCGGCATGACCATCGGCGTGTACGTCGTCGACGACCAGCGGCTGGTGCGTACCGGCACGGTGATGGTGATCGACGCCCAGGACGACATGCGCGTGGTGGGGGAGGCCGGCGACGGGGTGGAGGCGCTGGCCGGGCTGCGCGCGGTGACGGCGGACGTGGTGCTCATGGACGTCCGCATGCCGCGCATGGACGGCGTCGAGGCGACCCGGCGGCTGCTGACGACCCCCGGCGCGCCCAAGGTGATCGTCCTGACCACCTTCGACCTGGACGAGTACGCCTTCGCCGCGCTGCGGGCCGGCGCGTCGGGGTTCCTGCTCAAGGACGCCCCCGCCGAGGAACTGCTGGCCGCGGTGCGGACCGTCCACCGGGGGGACGCGGTGATCGCCCCCTCGACCACCCGCCGCCTGCTCGACCACGTCGCGCCACACCTGCCGGACGCCGGGCCCGACCCGCTGACCGAACGGGAGCGGGAGGTGTTGCGGCACATCGCCTGGGGCGAGACGAACGCCGAGATCGCCGGCGCGCTGTTCCTGTCCGAGGGCACCGTCAAGACCCACGTCGGCCGCATCCTGGCCAAACTCGGGCTGCGCGACCGGGTCCAGGCCGTCATCTGGGCCTACGAGCACGGCCTGAACCGCCGCCCCTGAGCGGTCGCGCAGCGGACGCGACGGGCCGTCGAATCATTCATGCTCTGAATGATGTATCGACGCTACCATCGTGCACGTGGACGAAGTCAAGCCGGTGTCGGTGGCGGGGACGATGGCCTTCAGGATCGGGACGCTCGGGGCGATCCTGACCGAGCGGTTCACGGCCGCGCTCGTCCCGCTCGACCTCAAGCCCAA
>NZ_JBSFGJ010000097.1:0-26199 GCF_053596515.1 Nonomuraea sp. NPDC001684 | reverse complement strand
GACGGCCATCTTCACCACGCTCAGCGAGGCGTCGTACTGCTCGGCGAGTTGCGCGGTGGACGGCAACGGGGTTCCGGGCGCCAGAGATCCGCCGTACCGCAGCAGATCAGCGGCTCGATCGTCCGGGTGGCGGATCCCGCCCAGCAGCCCGTCGCGTAGCGGGACGGCCCCGCCCCCCGAGGGCGGGACCCTCAGCCGGCCGCGAAGCCGGAGAACAGGGCCAGGGCCAGGGCCAGGGCGACGACCACGTTCACCACCGTCGCGGCGGCGAACACGGCGACCGGCCGCCAGCCGGCCGCCCGCAGCGCGGCCACCCGGAACTCCAGCCCGATGCTGACGAACGCCAGGATCAGGAACCAGGTCCGCAGGTCGTTGGCGACCCCGACGACCGCCTTGCCCTGGCCCGCGGGGACCGTCGTGAGCCACCAGGTGGCGATCACGGACGCGGCGACGAACCCGAGCACGAACTTCGGGAAGCGCCGCCACAACTCGCCCGCCCCCGGCCGCTCGGCGTCCGCCCGCCGCTCGACCCGGAAGGCGAACCAGGCGGTCAGCGCGACCACGACGACGCCGATGAGCGCGTTCTGGGTGACCTTGACGATCGTGGCGATGGCCAGGGCGTCCTCGCCCGCGATCGTGCCGGCGGCGGTGACGGCGGCGGTGGTGTCGATGTTGCCGCCGATCCAGGCCCCCGCCACCTCGGGCGGCAGCCCGAACGCCGAGGCCAGGGCGGGCAGCACGAAGATCGACGGCAGCGCGAACGCGATCACCAGGCTCGCGCTGTAGGCGAGCTGCTCCTTCCTGGCCTGGACGGCCCCCGCCGCCGCGATGGCCGCGCTGACCCCGCAGATCGACACGGCCGACGACAGCAGCGCGCGCAGCCGGTCGTCGAGCCCGAGCCGCCCGCCGAGCCACCAGGTGAACAGGAACACCGTGCTGATCAGCACGATCGCCTGGAGCACGGCCGGCCCGGCGGCGGTCACGATCACCTTGAGGTTGATGGAGGCGCCGAGCAGCACCAGCCCGGTCTTGATGAAGAACTCGGTGCGGAACCCGCCGGCCAGCCGCTCCCGCAGCCCGGCCGCGGTCAGCAGCGCGTTGCCGAGCAGCCCGAGGGCGATCGCGTAGACCGGGAACTCGACGGCCTTGGCGAGCCCGGAGTCCGGGAGCCAGCCGGGCACGCCCTTCTCCAGGAATCGGGTCGCGGCGGCCAGCACGAGGACGACCAGGACGCCGAGCGCCGTCCCGCGCCAGGTCGCGCGGTCGGCGGTGACGGTCGCGGCGCTCATCAGGGCACCAGCCCGACGGGGATGACGCCGGTGAGGACGAGGACGAGCAGGACCAGGCCGACGGCCGTGGCGGCCCAGTCCTCGTTGACGGCGACGCGGCTCTCGCGTCCGGTGGGGGATTCGCCGGTGCTCATGGGCGTGCCTTTCAGGTGGGGGATGGGAGGTGCGGGCGGGGCCCAGCCAACCCCGCCCGCACTGGCTTCGGCCGATCCGCGAGGCCCCGGCCACGGCGACGTTCGTGGCCGGGGCGGCCCCGGGGAGGGTCAGGCGGCGATCGGCGAGTAGGTCGCGGCGTCGCCGCTGAGGGCGGTGCTGGTGCGGCCGTCCACGCCGACCGGCACGTCACCGGCGATCGTGACCCGGTGCAGGCGGCGGGGACGGTCGCCGAAGTCGTGCACCACGCGGTGCTGGGTGGCCCGGTTGTCCCAGATGGCCACGTCACCGGGCGACCAGCGCCAGCGGACGGTGTTCTCCACCTCGGTGACGTGCTCCTGGACCAGCCGGATGATCGACCCGGAGGTGTGCCCGGACAGGCCGCTCAGCCGCTTGGCGAAGTCGCCGAGCAGGATCGAGCGCTCGCCGGTCTCCGGATGCACGCGCACGACCGGGTGCTCGGTCTCGAACAGGGTGGAGGCGAACACCTCGGCGTGCTCGCGGGCGCGCTCGTCGATGGTGGCCGTGCGGACGTAGTCGTACTGGTTGGTGTGCACGGCGCGCAGCCGGTCGAGCAGGTCGCGCAGCTCGGCGGGCAGGTTCTGGTACGCGCTGACCGTGTTGGCCCACAACGTGTCGCCGCCCGCCTCCGGCACGACGACCGCGCGCAGCACCGAGGCCAGCGGCGGCCGGTCCACGAAGGTCACGTCGGTGTGCCAGCGGTCGACCTTGTGGCCGTTGCTGTAGTCGAGGTCCAGGATGTGGGCGTTGCCGTGCAGCGCGGGCACGGTCGGGTGGGCGGCGGTCGGCTCGCCGAGCAGCCGGGCGAAGCCCACCTGGCTCTGCTCGTCGAGGTGCTCCTGACCGCGCAGGAAGATCACTTTGTGGGTGAGGAGGGCCTGGCGGAGCTCGGCCACGACGTCGGGGTGCAGATCGGGCGCGAGCCGCACACCGGTGATCTCGGCTCCTATACGGCCGGCGACGGGGGTGATGGTCAGGGATGGCATGGTGTCCTTCCTTCCGTACGCCTCCACCGTAAATAAAAACCAACTAAATTGGTAGGGCTTGACGGAATAAGATCGCCGTGCTGGGGTGAAAGGCGTTCACGACGCCAGAAAGGCCGCGACATGCCTGTGGAGTTCCTCGGTATCGGTGGCACCAACGACGGCTCGGAGACCTCGCCCCGCTCGGGCCCCTCCTTCGACAAGCAGTACACGCTCCGGCTCGCGCGGGCCCACCAGGAGCACGGCTGGGACCGGGTGCTGTTCGCCTACGGCTCAGGCTCGCCCGACCCGGCCCAGGTGGCGGCGTACGTCGCCGGCCGGGTCGAGGGCCTGGGGATCCTGCTGGCCCACCGGCCGAACGTGTCGTACCCGACGTACGCGCTCAAGACCTTCGCCACGCTCGACCAGATCAGCGACGGCCGCCTGACCGTGCACTTCATCACCGGCGGCAACGACCACGAGCAGGGCAGGGAGGGCGACGTCCTGACCAAGGACGAGCGGTACGCCAGGACCAGGGAGTACATCAGGATCGTCAAGAAGGGGTGGACCTCCAGGGAGCCGTTCGACCACGAGGGCGCCCACTACTCCTTCCGGGACTTCGTCTCCGACGTCTTCCCGGTCCAGCGGCCGCGGCCCCAGGTCTCCTTCGGCGGCTCGTCGCCCGCGGCGTACGCGGCCGGCGGGGCCGAGGCCGACGTCTACTGCCTGTGGGGCGAGCCGCTGGCCGAGACCGCGCAGCAGATCGCCTCGGTCAAGGAGGCGGCCCGCGCGGCCGGGCGGGCCGACGTGCCGCGCATCCAGGTGGCCTTCCGGCCGATCATCGCGCCCACCGAGGAGCTGGCCTGGGAGAAGGCGCACCGGATCCTGGGCGAGCTGCGACACTCCCGGGCGAACCCGCGGCGGCGTCCCGGGGGGCCGCCGCAGAACGCCGGGTCGCTGCGGCTGCTGGAGGTGGCCGCCAGGGGAGAGCGGCACGACCGCGCCCTGTGGACGCCCACCGCGGCGGCCACCGGCGCCGCCGGCAACTCCACCGCCCTGGTCGGCACCCCGGAGACGGTCGCGCAGGCCCTGCTCGACTACTACGACCTGGGCGTGGAGATCCTCTCGGCGCGCGGCTACGCGATCCTGGAGGACGCCGTCGACTTCGGCCGGCACGTCATCCCGCTCGTCCGCGCGGAAGTGGCCCGCCGCGACGCCGCCCGCGACAAGGCCGCCAAGGCCGCCGACGCCGCGCGTTCGGGACGTGGCGACGACGTGCGTGCGGGCCATGGCGCTGCGTGACACGGCCGAGGCGGTGCCCGCCGCCGGGCTGGAGGAGCCCGCGCCGAAGGTCGTGACCGCCCGCCACCCGTCACGGGCGGTGGCCGCGCTCGTCGTGCTGGTGCTACTGGCGATGGCGGCCAACGCCCTGGTCACCAACCCCGCCTGGGAGTGGGACGTCGTCGGCATGTACCTGTTCGCGCCCTCCGTCCTGCGTTCGGTGCTGCTCACGCTGGAGCTGACCGCGCTGGGCATCGGGCTCGGGTTCGCGCTCGGCACCCTGCTCGCCCTCATGCGCCTGTCGGCCAACCGGCTGCTGGCCTCGGTGGCCTGGGGGTACGTGTGGCTGTTCCGCTCGGTGCCGCTGATCCTGCAACTGCTGTTCTGGTACAACCTGGCGCTGCTGTACCCGAGGTTGTCGTTCGGGGTGCCGTTCGGGCCGGCCTTCTTCGACGTCGGCACGATGGACCTGATCGGGCCGGTCACCGCCGCCGCGCTCGGGCTCGCGCTGCACCAGGCGGCCTACGCCGCCGAGATCGTCCGCGGCGGCCTGCTGTCGGTCGATCCGGGGCAGCGCCTGGCCGCGGCGGCGCTGGGCGTGCCGCGGGCCCGCCGGTTCTTTCGGATCATCCTGCCGCAGGCCATGCGGACGATCGTGCCGAACGCCGGCAACGAGATCGTCAGCCTGGTCAAGGGCACCTCGGTGGTCTACATCATGGCCCTGCCCGAGCTGTTCTACCAGGTACAGGTGATCTACAACCGCAACGGCAGGGTGATGGCGCTGCTGCTGGTCGCGACCGTCTGGTACCTCGTCCTGACGACCACGCTCTCGGTCGGCCAGCACTTCCTGGAGCGCCACTACGGCAGGGGCCGCTCATGATGGTGGAACTGGCCGGCGTGCACAAGAGCTTCGGCGCGCTGCACGTGCTCAAGGGCATCGACCTGCGCGTACGCCAGGGCGAGGTGGCGGTGGTGCTCGGGCCGTCCGGCTCGGGCAAGTCCACCCTGCTGCGCGTGATCAACCACCTGGAGAAGGTGGAACGCGGGACGGTGACGGTCGACGGCGAGCTGCTGGGCTACCGGCGCGCCGGCGACCACCTGTACGAGCTGCCCGAACGCGAGATCCTCCGCCAGCGCACCAGCATCGGCTTCGTCTTCCAGAACTTCAACCTCTTCCCGCACCTCACCGTCAGCCAGAACATCGCCGAGGCCCCGCTGTCGGCCCAGCGCCGGCCGCGCGCCGAGGTGGCCGAGCTGACCGCCCGCCTGCTCGACCGGGTCGGGCTGGCCGGCAAGGCGGCGGCCTACCCGCGCACGCTCTCCGGCGGCCAGCAGCAGCGCGTCGCCATCGCCAGGGCGCTGGCCCTGGAGCCCAAGGTGGTGCTGTTCGACGAGCCCACCTCCGCCCTCGACCCGGAGCTGGTCGGCGAGGTCCTGGAGGTCATGAAGGACCTGGCCCGCAGCGGCACGACCATGATCGTCGTCACGCACGAGATCGGCTTCGCCCGGGAGGTGGCCGACACCGTCGTGTTCATGGACGACGGCCGCATCGTCGAGCGCGGCCCGGCCGCCCAGGTCCTCGACGCCCCGCGCCACGAGCGCACCCGCGCCTTCCTCGGCAAGGTCCTCTGATCACAAGGAACCCCCATGCGTCTCACCGCCGTGCCCGCACTCCTGCTGATCGTCTCCACCACCGTCACCGCCTGCGCGGCCGAACCCGCGCTCGTCCAAAGAGCCGGCGAGGGGGCAGGCGCCGACGGCGCGGTCGCCGGTCGCGCCGTCGACACCGGCCCCGACCAGAAGCGGGTGCGCACCGGCAAGGTCGCGAGCATCGCCGCCCGGGTGCCCGCCGAGATCGCCCGGGACGGCCGGCTCACCGTCGGCTTCAGCGTCCAGAGCTCGCCGCCGCTGGTCTTCCCGGCCAGCGACAACGTCACGCCGATCGGCGTGGAGACCGACCTCGCCCAGCTCGTGGCGGACGTGCTCGGCCTGGAGCTGGAGCCGGAGAGCTCCTCCTGGGAGAACCTGTTCCTGGGGGCCAAGTCGGGCAAGTACGAGGCCGTGTTCAACAACGTCACCGTCACCGAGGAGCGCAAGGACGTCTACGACTTCGCGACGTACCGGATCGACCAGCTCGCCTGGCAGGTTCCCGGCTCCAGCCCGATCAGGAGGATCTCCGGGCCCGCCGACGTGGCCGGGCTGCGGGTCTCGGTCGGCTCGGGCACCAACCAGGAGAAGATCCTGCTCGACTGGGACGCCCAGAACCGGAAGGCCGGCCGGAAACCGGTCGAGATCCTCTACTACCAGAAGTACGGCGACGTGCTGCTCGCCCTGAAGTCGGGGCGCGTGCAGGCGTACTTCGGCCCGAACCCGACCATCGCCTACAACGTCGCGGTCAGCGGCGGCTCCAGGATCGTGGGCACCGCCTCGGGCGCCGGGCCGGGCCTGCAGGGGCTCATCGCGGCGATGACGAAGAAGGGCGACGGCCTGGTCGGGCCGGTGCACGACGCGCTGGCCACGGTGATCGCGAACGGGACGTACCGGCAGGTGCTCGACCGGTGGGGGCTGGGCAACGAGGCGGTCGCCGAGTCCAGGGTCAACCCGCCGGGCCTGCCGAGGCAGAGCGGTTGAGCGCGCCCGCCTTCGAGGTCCGCCTGGTCGCGCCGGACGATCCCGCCGTCCGGCCGCTGCTGGCGGACCTCGCGCTGGAGTACACCAGCCGGTACGGCGCCAACGACGAGCTGAACCGGTACCCGGCCGAGGAGTTCGCGCCGCCGGACGGGGCCTTCCTCGTCCTGGTGGTGGGCGGCGAGACCGTGGCGGGCGGGGCGTTCCGCCGCTACGACGCCGACACCGCCGAGCTGAAGCGGGTGTGGACGCATCCCGGCCACCGCAGGCGCGGCCTGGGCGCGGTCGTCGTACGGGAGCTGGAACGCGAGGCCGCCCGCCGCGGCTACCTGCGCATTCACCTGACCACCGGCCCCCGCCAGCCCGAGGCCGTCGCCCTGTACCTGGCCGGCGGCTACACCCCGCGCTTCGACCCGGACGACCGTCCGAAGCGCGGCCCGCTGCCTTTCGTGAAGAGTCTGTGACCCAGAGTGGGATTGACGAGCGCCCTCCCTTGCTCCTATAAACACTCTAAAGCCACTAAAAAAGTGGGAAATAGGGAGAAGAGATGAACGCTCGCAGGGTTCGCGTAACGGTGGCCACCCTGGCCGCCCTGGCGCTCACGACCATGGCGGCCGCCTGTGGGGGCAGCGGCAGCCCTGCGGACAGCGGCGCGAAGAGCGGGGGAGCCGGCGCCACGCAGGTGCGTCTGGGCTTCTTCCCCAACATCACCCACGCCACCGCGCTGGTCGGCGTGGAGAAGGGCATCTACGCCAAGCACCTCGGCGCCGCGCCCAAGACCAGCACGTTCAACGCCGGACCGGCCGCGATCGAGGCCGTGTTCTCCGGCGCCATCGACGCCACCTACGTCGGCCCCAACCCGGCCATCAACGCCTGGTCGAAGTCGAAGGGCCAGGCCATCAAGATCGTCGCCGGCGCGGCGTCCGGCGGCGTGTTCCTGGTGGTCAAGCCCGGGATCAACTCGGTGGAGGACCTCAAGGGCAAGAAGATCGCCACCCCGCAGCTCGGCAACACCCAGGACGTCGCGCTGCGCTACTGGCTGACCGAGAAGGGCATCAAGACCGACACCAAGGGCGGCGGCGAGGTCTCGATCGTGCCCCAGGAGAACTCCCAGACCATCCAGACCTTCGCCACCGGCGACATCGACGGCGCCTGGGTGCCCGAGCCGTTCGCCAGCCGCCTGATCAAGGAGAGCGGCGGCAAGGTGCTGGTCGACGAGCGAGACCTGTGGCCGAACAAGCAGTTCGTGATCACCCACCTCATCGTCCGCCAGGAGTGGGCCAAGGAGCACCCCGACCTGCTCAAGAAGCTGATCGAGGCGCACGTCGAGGCCAACGACGTCATCGCCAAGGACCCGGCCGGCGCCGCGCAGACCGCCAACGCCGCCCTGCAGAAGCTGACCGGCAAGGCGCTCAAGCCCGAGGTGCTGGACAGCGCGTTCAAGAACATCACCTTCACCAACGACCCGATCGCCTCGTCGCTGGTGGGCAGCGCCGAGCACGCGACCAAGGTCGGCCTCCTCGACCCGGTCGACCTGAACGGCATCTACGACCTCAAGGTCCTCAACGAGGTCCTCGCCGCCAAGGGCCAGCAGGCCATCTCCGACAAGTAGGAGGCGCACGCGATGTCCGCTCCGCTCACGGAGCAGGCCACCGGCCGGGTCGACGGGCAGAGCCCCGCGATCCGGCTGGAGGCCGTCTCCAAGCTCTACGGTCAGGGCCGGACGGCCCTGCAAGCCCTCGACCAGGTCTCGCTGTCGGTGGCGCCCGGCGAGTTCGTCTGCCTGCTCGGCGCGTCCGGCTGCGGCAAGAGCACGCTGCTGTCGCTGGTCGCCGGGCTCGACCGGCCCACGGCCGGCCGGATCGACGTGGACGACGCCCGCGTCGCGCTCATGTTCCAGGAGCCCGCGCTGTTCCCCTGGCTGACCGTCTCGGCCAACGTCGAGATGGCGCTGCGCGCCAAGGGCGTGAGCAAGCGGGAACGCCGGGACCGGGCCGCCGAGTTCCTCGACATCGTCCACCTCAGCGGGTTCGGCAGGAAACGGCCGCACGAGCTGTCCGGCGGCATGCGCCAGCGCGTCGCCCTGGCCAGGGCGCTCGCCCAGGACGCCGACGTGCTGCTGATGGACGAGCCCTTCGGCGCCCTGGACGCCATGACCCGCGACCTGCTGCACGACGAGCTCGAACGCATCTGGCGGGAACGCGCCCTGTCGGTCCTGTTCGTCACCCACAATGTGCGCGAGGCCGTCCGGCTCGGCGACCGGGTCGTGCTGCTGTCCAGCAGGCCGGGGCGGGTGGTCGAGGACTTCCCCGTCGCGCTGCCGCGGCCCCGCCGTACCGACTCGGGCGAGGTGGCCGAGCTGGCGGGGGAGATCACCGGCCGCCTCCGCCAGGAGGTCCTGCGCCACGCCCGTCAGGAGGAGCCCGCATGACGACGACGGACACCCACGCCCAGCAGATCGCCGGGCTCGACGCGCTGGAGCTGGGCACCGGCCACCGCGCCGGCCTGGCCTCCAGGCTGTGGGCGGGGTTGTGGCCGATCGCCTCGGCCGTGCTCATCGTGCTGGCCGTCTGGCAGGCCGTGGTGTGGGCGGGCTGGTGGCCCGAGTACGTCTTCGCCGGGCCGGTCACCACGCTCGCCGAGCTCGGGCACCGGCTCGGCGACCCCGAGTTCTACACCGCGCTGACGGTCACCATGCGCCGCGCGGTCACCGGGTTCGCCCTGGCGATCGCCGTCGGGCTGGTCGTCGGCGCGCTGGTCTCGCGGATCGGGCCGCTGCGCCGCGCCACGGGCTCGCTGATCACCGGGCTCCAGACGATGCCGTCCATCGCCTGGTTCCCGCTGGCCATCCTGCTGTTCGGGCTGTCGGAGAGCGCGATCCTGTTCGTGGTGGTGCTGGGCGCGGCGCCGTCCATCGCCAACGGCCTGATCACCGGGGTGGACTACACGCCGCCGATCCTGCTGCGCGCCGGGCACATGCTCGGCTTCCGCCGGATCGCGCTCTACCGGCACGTCATCCTGCCGGCCTCGCTGCCGTCGTTCCTGGCCGGGCTCAAGCAGGGCTGGGCGTTCGCCTGGCGCTCGCTGATGGCCGGTGAGCTGCTGGTCATCATCGCCAACCAGGCCTCGCTGGGCGAGCAGCTCCACTACGCCCGCGAACTGGCCGACTCGCCCGGCCTGCTCGCCACCATGATCGTCATCCTGGTCATCGGCATCGTGGTGGACCGCGTCTTCGGCCTGGCGGACGACGCGCTGCGCCGCCGCTGGGGCCTGCACCAGGTGAGCGCCTGAGCAGTAGACGGTCATGCGGATCTCCGCCAGAACCCAGTACGCCCTGCGCGCCGCGGCCGAGCTGGCCGCAGCGCCGCCGGGCCCCATGCCCGCCGAGAAGATCGCCACGGCCCAGGGCATCCCCCGCAAGTTCCTCGACAACATCCTGCTGCAGCTGCGCCGGGCGGGCCTGCTGCACAGCCAGCGCGGCCCCGAGGGCGGCTACTGGCTGGCCAGGCCCGCCGGCGAGATCACCCTCGCCGACATCGTGCTGATCGTCGAAGGCGTCTCCGAGGGCGGCGACCACGGCGGCTATCCCGGTGTGGCCAGCCCGCTCGCCGAGGTGTGGAGCGCGCTGCGCGACCACGAGGAGATGATGCTGGCCGACATCACGCTGGCCGACATCGCCCGCGCGAGCGTGCGGCTGGGCGACGAGTCGCGCTGACGGACCCTAGCCCGCCACCCCGTTCTCCCAGGCCCACACGATGATCTCGACCCGGTTGCGTATGCCCAGCTTGTCGAGGATGGCCGAGATGTGGCCTTTCACGGTGCTCAGCGAGATGTGCAGGGCGGCGGCGATCTCCCGGTTGCTGCGACCGGCGGCCACGGCGCGCACCACGTCGGTCTCCCGCTCCGACAGCGGATGCACCGCTCCCGTCGCGCGCGGCGCCCGCCTGGCCAGGCGGCCCAGCAGGCGCGGCGTGATCGACGGCGAGATCAGGGCGTCCCCTGTGCTGGCCGCCCGTACGGCCTCGGCGAGCAGGGCCGGGCCGGCGTCCTTCAGCACGAACCCGGCCGCGCCGCAGCGCAGCGCGTCGTAGACGTACTCGTCCAGGTCGAAGGTGGTGACCACGACCACCGGCAGCGGGTCGGGCACGCCTGCGCCGGCCAGGGCGCGGGTGACCGCGATGCCGTCCATGCCGGGCATGAGGATGTCCACCAGGCAGACGTCGGGGCGTACCCGCCGGGCCAGCTCCACGGCCTCCGCGCCGTCCCGGGCCTCGGCCACCACGCGGATGTCGGGCTGGTCCTCCAGGATCAGCCGCAGGCCGCGGCGGACCATCGCCTGGTCGTCGGCCAGCAGCACGCCGATCGTCATCGCCGCCCCCCAGGTGGCCCTGCGAGGGGCAGGGTCGCGTGGACCGTCCAGCCGCCCTCCGGCCGGGGGCCCGCGCGCAGGGTGCCGTCGAGGGCCTCGACGCGTTCGCGCATGCCGAGCAGGCCGTAGCCGCCGCGGCTCCGGGACGGCGGCGCGGGCGGCGCGTCGTCGGCGACCTCCACCACGACCGCGCCGTCCCGCCCGGTGACCGTGACCTCGACGGTGACCGCGCGGGCCGCGTGGCGGGCGACGTTCGTCAGCGACTCCTGGACGATCCGGTAGACGGTGCTGTTCACCTCCGGCGGCCAGCTCTCGGCCTCGCCGGGGACGCGCAGGGTCACGGGCGGGCCGTCGAAGCCGCCGACCAGGTCGGTGAGCCGGCCGGCCGGGCCGGGCACGTCGTCACCGGCGTCGCGCAGCAGGCCCACGACGCGGCGCAGCGCGGCCAGGGCTCCGGCGCCGGCGTCCTCGATGTCCTCCAGCGACTCCTCCAGCGGGCCTGACCCCCTGCGGGCCAGCAGCCGGGCCGCCTGGGCCTGCAGGACGATGCCGGTCAGGTGGTGGGCGGCCACGTCGTGCAGCTCCCTGGCCAGCCTGCGGCGCTCGTCGTGCCGGACGCGATCGGCGGCCGACAGGCGGCGCGCCGCCAGCAGCCGCAGGCCGCCGCCGACGCCCAGGGCGGCCAGCCACCAGGCCACGTTGAGCCCCACCGTGGCCCCGTTGTGCGCCCCGGGCGCGCTCGCCGCGGCGACCGCGAGCCCACCGGCCGCGACGGCGCAGGCGGCCCGTACGGGAAGCGTCCTGACCGCCGACCCGACCAGCACGGACAGGCCCAGCGCCATGGCCGGTCCCGGCTCGTTCGGCAGCCCGGCCCACGCGGCGACCAGGACGGCCACGGCCGCCACCGCCAGCCCGCCCGCGGCCGTCCACGCCGGGGCCAGGCGGCGCGCCAGGGCCAGCGCGCACACCGCCGCCCCCGCCGCGCAGTCGAACACCCAGTAGCCGCCGCCCCAGCTGCCGGCGATCAGACCGGCCCAGAAGACCAGCACGGCGACGGCCGCCACCGCCAGCGCGGCCTGCGCCGTCACGGCCGCGGCCCGCCGCCCGAGGGGCCAGGCGAGCTCCGGCCGGTTCCGCACGTTCACGCACCCAGGCTAGGGAGGCGGGCCCGCCCGGCACACCGGCCGAAAGTACGGTCGCCGCGCGCACCCCAGGCCAGGGAGGCCGGTCCGCCCGGCACACCGGCCGAAAGTACGGTCGCCGCGGCCCGAACCCTGCTTTGGACCCTCCCCGCGCCCCGCCGTCCGCCGCAGGATGAGGCTTCATGCCCTATGACGACCCGCGGCCCGCCCGCGCCCTGCCCCCGGACGACACACCCCGCACCACACCCCCGGCCGCCCCCGGGCGGTCGCGCATCATCGCGCTCGACGTCGTGCGCGGCTTCGCCCTGTGCGGGATCCTGCTGGCCAACGTCCAGCCGATCTCGCACGTCGGCACCGACCCGGTCACCGCGCAGCAGGCGACGCTCGACGACACCGCCCGCTGGCTGGGCCTGCTCGTCGAGCAGCGCTTCTTCCCGATCTTCTCGCTGCTGTTCGGCGTCGGCTTCTCGCTGCTGCTCGACTCCGCCGCCGCCCGCGTGCCCCATCCGCGGGTGTTGCTGCTGCGCAGGCTCCTCCTGCTGGCCTGCATGGGCCTGGCGCACATGTTCCTGCTGTGGCGCGGCGACATCCTGACCGTCTACGCGGTCGTCGGCCTGGTGGTGCTGCTGCCCTCGACATGGTTGCCGCGCTGGGCCGTGGCCGGGCTCGCCGCCGTGCTCGTCGTCGCGGCGCTGGTCGTCTTCGGGGGCGGCACGATGCTGGTGCCCGGACTGTTCCTGCTGGGCTCGGCCCTCACCAGGTACGGCGTGATCGACCGGATCGAGAGCTCCACCCGCGTCCCGGCGCTGCTGGCCCTGGGCCTCGCCGCGGCCACCGTCCCGGCGCTCATGTGGCAGGCCGCGAGCACGGGCGTCCCCCTGCCGATGGCCGCGTCCGGGCTGCTCATGGCCGGTCTGTACGTGTGCGTCCTGCTCGTCCTGCTCAGGAACCCGCTGCGCCCGGTGTTGCGGGCCGTCTTCGTCCCGCTGGGCCGCATGGCGCTGACCAACTACCTGAGCGCCACCGCCCTGGTCCTGGTCCTCGGCAGGCTGGCCGGCGGCCCGCCGGAGGGCTGGACGCTGACCACGATCGTGGGGATCGCCGCCGTCATCCTGGCTCTGCAGTGGGTGTGGTCCACCCTCTGGCTGCGCCGGTACCGCTTCGGCCCGGTGGAATGGTTGTGGCGCTGGGCCACCTGGGGCCGCCGTCCCGACCGGCGGGCCCGGTGAGGCCGTAGGGAATTCTGCGACGAACCTGCAACCCTCCGCCCGGCCGGCCGCGTTGGGAACGGGCGAAGGGAGATCACCACATTGGACGCTCATGACGGCTTCCGCGAGTTCGTCATCGCCCGGCAACAGGCGCTGATGCGGACCGCCTACCTGCTCGTGGGCGACCCTCACCAGGCCGAGGACCTGCTCCAGAGCGTGCTGGTCAAGGTCGTCCGGCACTGGCACAAGCTGGCGCGGGACGGCAACCCGGAGGCGTACACGCGTAAGGCGCTGGTCAACCAGTACATCTCGTGGCGGCGCCGGCCGAACCCCGAGCTGCCCAGCGCCGACCCGCCCGAGCGCCCGGTCACCTACGACGACGACGCCCTCGACCGGATCGTGCTGCGCCAGGCGCTGGACAAGCTGACGCGCAAGCAGCGCGCGGTGATCGTCCTGCGCTTCTGGGAGGACCTCACCGAGGCCCAGACCGCCGACGCGCTCGGCTGCGCGGTCGGCACGGTGAAGAGCCAGACCCATCACGCGCTGGCGCGCCTGCGCGCGCTGGCCCCCGACCTCGTGGACTCGCGAACCCCTCAGGAGGCGGCCCGATGACCAGACTCCGTGACGCGCTGAACGGCATCGCCGAGGAGGCGCCCCCGGTGAACCTGGCCGACCTCGCGGTGGCGGGGTACCGGCGCAGACGCCGCGCCTCGGCGACGCTGGCGGCCGCCGCGACGATCGCGGTGCTGGCCGGGGTGACGGCGGCCGTGCTGGTGGCCGGGCCGCGACGGGTGCCCGCCGCCGCGCCGCAGGCCGCGGCCGCGGCCGTGCCCGTCCTGCCCGAGGGGAAGGTGGGGACGCTCAGCCACGCCTACCGGCAGAGCTGCCTGCCTCCCAAGGGGAAGAGCGCGCCGCCCGGCTGCCTGGACGGCGAATGGCGGGTGGTCACCGCCGACGGCAGGACGTACCGGGTGCCCCAGGCGCTCGCGAGGACCGCCAGGAACGACCGCGTGCCCGTCGCCCTCAGCCGCGACGGGCGCATGTTCGCCTACTACGACGAAGACGCGCAGGCGCACGTCGTCCGGGACATGGTGACCGGCGCGGAGACGGTCTCCGCCGCGAAGGTGGCGGAGGAACGCCTCGGCATGGGCTCCCTGCTGGTGGTCTCCGACGACGGCCGCCACCTGGCGTTCGACCCGCGCGAGGGCACCAAGGACCCCGGCCTGCTGATCGACGTGCGGACCGGCGGGACGGTGCCCGTCCCCGGCGTGTACGAGCCGGTCGCCATCAAGGACGGCGTCGCCGAGCTGGTCCGCTACCGCAAGACCGACCTGCTGTTCATGCCGGTCACCGGCGGCGGCAGGCCGGTGCGCTTCGACGGCGTCTTCATCATGTTCAGCGAGCTCGCCCCGGACGGCCGCACGGTGGTCGCCTTCGAGTTCCCGCCCGGCAAGAAAGCCCAGCCCGAGTACGTCACCCGCAGGCTCACCGTGCTCGACACCAGGACCGGCCGCACCCTGCGGAAGATCTCCGTGAAGGGCCTGCCGACGGGGGCGGGCATCCACGACGCCACGATCTGGCAGAGCCGGTCGGAGGTCACGCTCACCGTCGAGGCCGGGAAGGACACCCGGGCCTACGCGGTGGACGTCCGCACCGGCAGGTCCAGGCTGGTGGCCAAGTACCCCGGCCAGGGCAGGGGGCTGGTCATGCCCGGAGCCGTCGGCGGGCTATGAGGCTCCCGGGAGCGCTGCCTGTACGGAGGCCAGGCAGCGCTCCACCACGGGACGCGGGTCGAAGGCGTAGTCCCCGGCCCCGAACAGCTCGAACGTCATCGCTCCCCGATAGCCCCTGCGGTCCAGCGCGGCCAGGTACTCCGTGAGCGGCAGCTCGCCGTCGCCCCAGGCCAGGTGCCCGGTGGGGGAGCCGTCGATCAGGTGCACGTGCCTGACGCGGTCGCCGAGGGCGTCGAAGTAGTCGTCCACACCCTCCCCGGCCGCCGCCATGGCCACGGTGTCCAGCACCGCGCCCAGGTTCGGGGCGCCCACCTCGTCGATCATGCGGGCCAGCGTGGGCGCGTCGTTGACCAGGTTGGACTCCACCCGCTGCAACGCCTCCAGCACGCACGACACGCCGAGCGTGCGGGCGTAGGCGCAGATCTCGCCGATCGCGTCGGCCGAGCGCCGCCAGGCGGCGGCGACCGGCTCGTCCTCGAAGCCCCGGCCCGGGGTCAGCAGCAGCAGCTCGGCCCCCAGCTCGGCGGCCAGTTCGGCGGCCCGGCGGAACATCGCCACGCTCGCGGCCCGCAGCCGGCTGTCCGGCGAGGCCAGGTTGACGGGGTAGGCCACCTGCTCGGGCGTCAGGCAGCGGACGGTGAGCCCCCGCCCGGCGGCGCGCCGGCGGATCGCCCGCGCCTCGGCGTCGCTCAGCCACGGCACGTGCAGCTGCGGCGCGACGCCCCACAGCTCCAGGTGCTCGCGACCGAGCGCGGCGGCGTCGTCGAGGAAACGGTCGAAGGGCAGGTGCTGGTAGGCGAAGTTCGAACCGGTGACCTGCCGCAGTGACAACGACATCAGACTCACTTCCCGACCCCGTCGGCGAGGCCCTTGACGATGTAGCGCTGGCCGAGGAAGAACAGCAGCACCACGGGCAGCGCCGCGATCACCATCCCGGCGAAGACGACGGGGAAGTCCGTGCCGTGCTTGC
Organism: Nonomuraea sp. NPDC001684; assembly: GCF_053596515.1. Taxonomy (NCBI): domain Bacteria; kingdom Bacillati; phylum Actinomycetota; class Actinomycetes; order Streptosporangiales; family Streptosporangiaceae; genus Nonomuraea; species Nonomuraea sp. NPDC001684. The sequence continues at coordinate 10,443 of NZ_JBSFGJ010000097.1, read as the reverse complement.
TCATCAGGCCGGTGAGGCCGACCGGCAGCGTCTGCACGCCGGCGCCGCTGGTGAAGACCATCGCGAACAGGTACTCGTTCCAGGCGAACAGGATGTGCAGCAGCACGGTCGAGGTGAGGATCGGCTTGCACATCGGCAGGATGATCCGCCAGAACGCGGTCCAGCGGCCGCACCCGTCCATCTCGGCGGCCTCGTCCACCTCGCGCGGCAGGTCGATCATGTACGCCCGGATGAGGAACGTCGTGAACGGGATCCGGAACGCGGTGTAGAGGATCAGCAGCGCCCAGAAGCTGTTGTACAACCCCATGGCCTGGAACATCTTGACCAGCGGCACGAGCGCCACGGTCGGCGCGAGCATGAGCCCGCCCAGGATGGCCATCGTGACGAACCGGTTGAACGGGATGTCCACCCGGGTCAGCCCGTAGGCCGCCCACGCGCTGACGAACACGGTGGCGACCGTGGAGGTGAGCGTGACCAGCACGCTCGTCGTCAGGTAGTCGCTCACCCCCCGGTTCCACGCCTTCTGGTAGCTCTCGAAGCTCCAGCTCGACGGCAGCGCGAACGGGTTGCCGAACAGCTCGCTGTTGGACTTGAACCCGTTGAGCACCATCCACAGCAGGGGATAGAGCACGACCACCGCGAGGCAGAGCAGGAACGCCCAGAGGAACACGCGCGCGATCACGCCGAGGAAGCCGCGGCGACTCACCATTCCACCCTTCTCTTACGGGTGACCCACATCTGTCCCACGGCGATGCCGAGCGTGATGACGAAGATCACCGTCGCGATGGCGGCGGCGTAGCCGAAGTTGTTGCGCACGAAGCCGCTGCGGTAGAGCCAGGTGCCCAGGACCTGGCTGGAGTTGTCGGGGCCGCCGCTGGTCATCACCATGACCTCGTTGAACACCTGGAAGGCGCCCGAGACGGTGACCATCATCATCAGCCCGGTCATCTCCCGCACGAGCGGCACGGTCACGTGGAAGAACCGCCGGACCGGGCCGGTGCCGTCGATGGCGGCGGCGCCGTAGATCTCGCGCGGGATGCGCTGGATCGCGACCGCGAACAGCAGGGTCGAGTAGCCGAAGCCCTGCCACTGGCTCATCGCGATGATCGCCGACATGGCGGTGCTCTCCTGGCCCAGCCACGCCTGGGCCAGGCCGTCCAGGCCGATCGCCCTGAGCAGGTGGTTGAGCGGGCCCAGGTTGGGCTCGTAGATGAAGTAGAAGAGCAGGCCGGCGACGGTCATCGAGATCGCCGACGGGATGAAGTACACCGCCCGCAGGCCGCGCTGCCACCGCTCACTGCGGACGCCCTCGATCAGCGCGGCCAGCAGCAGCGCGCCGAACACCTGGAAGACGATCGAGACCACCGCGTACAGGACGTTGTTGCCCAGCGAGGACCAGAAGACCGGGTCGTCGATCAGCTTGCGGTAGTTGTCGAGCCCGACGAACTCCTGGGTGCCGCGGTAGATGTCCCATTTGAGGGTGCTGAACTGGAAGTTCTGCACCAGCGGCAGGTAGACGAACACCACGACCAGCGCGAGCGCGGGAGCCACCCACGCCAGGCCGAGCGCCCGTTGACGTATGGCACGCACCGGCATGCTCTCCCTCCGGCCGCCCGGCCTACTTCGCCGACTCCGACGCCTCGCGGACGCTCGCCAGCACCTTGTCGGGGGTCGAGCCGCCGCTGATCAGCGCCTCGCCGCCGGCCAGCCAGGCGTCGGCGACCTCGGGCACGGTGACGGTGTCGAGCCACGCGGCCAGCCGCGGCGCCTTGTTGACCTGCTCCATGCCCTCGTAGACGGCCTTGCTGGAGGTCTCGGGGCTGACCGCGCCGACGACCGTGCTGGGCTGCCCGTACGGGGGCGCCGACAGGGTCTTGGCGTTCTGCGTGGAGGTCACGAACTTCATGAAGTCGACGGCCAGCGCGGCCCGCGGCGACCTGGCGTTGATCAGGTAACCCTCGGGAGCGCCCTCGATGGTCTTGGGGTCGCCGGCCGCGTTCTGGGGGGCGGGGAGCTGGAAGATGCCGAAGTCGTCCGGCTTGAGGCCGTTCTTGTCGGTGGCGTTGTCGAACTCCAGGACCTCCTGGTAGTACATGGCCGCCTTGCCGTCGTGGAAGGCCTGCTGCGCCGAGCTGTAGAGCACGCCGTTGGTGCCCTTGCCGGTGTCGGTGCAGGTGTCGACCAGGGTCTTGAACCGGTTGAGCGCGGTCACGTAGCCCGGGTTGTCGAGCTTGGCCGTCTTCGGGGTGAAGTCGGCCTGCAGGACGTCGGCCGGCACGTCGTAGGCGAAGAGCTGCTGGAGGTAGTGCAGGGCGGGCCAGCCGTCCTTGTTGCCGAAGGCGATCGGCTCGTAGCCCGCCTTGCGCAGCGCCGCGCAGCTCCCGACCAGCTCCTCGAACGTGCCGGGCACCTTGACGCCGGCCTTGTCGAAGGCGGTCTTGTTGTAGCCCATGAACTTGCCGTTGCCGTACAGCGGGATGCCGTAGTACTTGCCGTCGTAGGCGAAGGCCGACAGCGAGCCGGGGCTGAACGTTTTGCCCCACTCGGTGTCCGGGCCGATCACCTTGCTCAGGTCGGCGGCCCGCCCGCCGCGCACGAAGTTCTCCGCCCAGTTGCCGCTCCAGGTGAAGAAGACGTCGGGCAGCGCGTCGGAGGCGGTCAGCGTCTTGGTCTTGTCCTTGATGCTCTGGTCGGTCTCCTGGATGAGCTCGACCTTCACGCCCGGGTGCTGCTTCTGGTACGCCGTGGCCAGGTCCTCGAAGTACGGCTGCAGCGGCTCGCCGGCGAACTTGGTGAGGATGCTCAGCGTGCCGGAGAAGTCGGGCGTGGCGGACAGGTCGGCGGCGGGGGCCGTGGCCGCTCCGTCGCCGCCGCCGGAACAGCCGGCCAGGGCGAGCGTCCCGAGGAGCGCCGCGAACGACGTCATTGCGCGAGGGCGCATGGGCTTCCTTTCTCTCGGAGGGAGAGGGGGACCTGCCGGTCCGCGGTGGGGGTGTTGGCTGACTGTACAGATGAACTGATACCGGTACCAGACCGCGAAGCAAGATTTTCTTTCCGAGCGCCTGCCTGTGGGCTTTCTCCTGCGACGAAACAGCAGTACGAGGCTGGTTCTCGCAGGTGGGGTGTTGACGCGCGACCGGATCCTGTGTCAGCGTGACCTCCGCGTGATACCGGTATCAGGCCGCTGGACGCCGCCGGCCCGCAAGCTTTCCCGAAAGGACGCGAAGATGCTCGGATTCAACGAGCCGGAATTCCTGTCGCAGCTGGCCAGCACCGTGGCCCTGCGCCCCCAGATCGAGGAGCTCGTCGATCGGCTCGTGGACCAGGGGTTCGACACCCTCCTGCTCGTCGGCGCCGGCGGCACGTACGCCCAGATGTGGCCCTACGAGCACCTGGCCAGGCGCAGCTCGACGCTCGACGTGCGCGCCGCGATCGCGGCCGAGCTGGTCGTCTCGGGCGACGCCCGGCTCGGTGAGCGCACGGTCGCGATCTTCACCTCGGTCTCCGGCACCACCGAGGACAGCCTGCGCGCGATCGAGTACGTCAAGGACAAGGGCGCCTACACGGTCGGTTTCACCGGCTACCCCGACTCGCCGATCGCCAAGGCCGTGGACGCCGTGCTGGTGTCGGAGCCGAAGGCGTGGCCGTTCGACCAGCAGATGTTGCTGTTCATGGGCCGCCTGCTGTCCCGCCGCGGCGAGTTCGAGGGCTACGAGAAGCTGGCCGGCGAGCTGGCCGGGCTGCCCGGCGTGATGCTGGAGGTCGCCCGGCAGGCCGAGCCGGTGGCCGCCGCGTTCGCCGAGGCCCACAAGGACACCGACTACCACTTCCTCATCGGCGGCGGGAACCTGTGGGGATTCACCTACCTGTACTCGATGTGCATCCTTGAGGAGATGCAGTGGCTGCGCACCACCAGGGTGCACAGCGCCGAGTTCTTCCACGGCTCGCTGGAGCTGCTGGAGGAGGACACGAGCGTGCTGATCTTCCAGGGCGAGGACGAGACGCGCCCGCTCACCGACCGCGCCGAAGCCTTCGCCCGGCGCATCTCCAAGGACGTCACCGTCTTCGACACCCGCGACTACCCGCTCGACGGCATCAGCCCCGAGTTCCGCGGCCTGCTCGCGCCGCTCGTGCTCGACACGGTGCTGGGCCGGGTCAGCAAGCACCTGGAACGCGTCCGCGACCACTCGCTCGACCTGCGCCGCTACTACCGGGTCATGGACTACTAGGCCGCCGCCACCTCCGCTCCCGCTCCCGCCCGCCGGGACGGGAGCGGCCCCGGCCTGCCCATCCCGAACCCCCTCGGCACAGGAGAAACATGAGAGTCCTCGGCTTCGGCGACAACATCGTCGACCGGTTCGTCGATCGGGGCATCGACTATCCGGGCGGCAACAGCGTGAACGTCGCCGTCTACGCGGGCCGCCTCGGCGTCGAGGCCGCCTACCTCGGGGTCTTCGGCGACGACGACCTCGGCGGCTTCCTGCGCGAGGCCGTCGCCGCGCAGGGCGTCGCGGTCGACCGCTGCGTGGTGCGTCCCGGCGAGAGCGGCGTGTCGCGGCTGCGCGTGGACGACGGCGACCGGGTCTTCCTGGGCTGGAACGGCGGCGGCGTCACCGTGCGGGAGCCGCTGGCGCTGACCGGCGACCTGCTCGCCTACGCCGGCTCGTTCGACCTGGTGCACTCCAGCGTCTACTCCGGCAGCGAGGACGAGCTGCCCGGGCTGGCCGGTCTGCGGCCCCTGGTCAGCTTCGACCTGTCCAGCGAGGACGACTATCGCGTCCCCGCCTACCTGGACCGCGTCTGCCCGCACGCCGACCTGGTGCTCCTGTCCTGCTCCCACCTGGACGCGGCGGGCACCCGGGACCTGCTGGCCCGCGCCGTGGCGAGCGGCGCCCGCCTGGCCCTCGGCACCAGGGGCGTGGACGGCGCGATGGCCTACGACGGCCATGACCTGGTCGCCGCCCCCGCCCGGCTGGTCGAGGACCCGGGCAAGATCGTCGACACCATGGGCTGCGGGGACGCGTTCCTGGCCGGGTTCGCCGTCTCCCTGCTGCGCGACGGCTGGCGCAAGGGCGCCGCGCCCGGCCGCGGGGCGGTCCTGCGGGCGCTGCTGGCCGGCGCGGAGACCGCCTACGACCAGTGCTTCGTCGAAGGCGCCTTCGGCTTCGGCAGGCCCGCCCCGCGCGGCTAGCATGGGCGTGCCCGCGACCCCCCAGAAACGAGGAACCCGTTCGATGGCAGCCGACCGGAGCCAGTCGGGGCGGCCGACGATCTCGGAGGTGGCCGCCGAGGCCGGCGTCGGCCGCGCCACCGCGGCCCGCACCCTCGGCGGCTACGGCTATGTCAGCCCGGAGCTGCGCGAACGGGTGCTGGCGGCGGCCGAGAAGCTCGGCTATCGCACCAACGCCCTGGCCCGCAGCATGTCCACCGGGGTCAGCCACACGCTCGGCGTGATCCTGGCCGACATCGGCAACCCGTTCTTCGCGGGCGTCATGCGCGGCATCTCCGACGCCTCGCGCGCCCGCGGGTTCGACACGATCGTGCTGAGCACGTACGAGCGGCTCGACGAGGAGGTGGCGGCCACCGACGTGCTCATCGACAAGCGGGTCGACGGCGTCATCATCGCCTCGGCGGCCGTGGGGCGCGACGAGGTCAAGCACATCAGGGCGGCCATGGGCCGGGGCATCCCGATCGTGCTGGTCGACCGCGCGGTCGCGCCGCTCGACCTCGACACGGTCGTCATCGACAACCGCGGCGCGGCCCGTGAGGCGGTCGAGGTGATGATCGCGGCCGGCCACCGGCGCATCGGGTTCGTGTGGGGGCCGTCCTCGGTCGATCCGCCCGTGACCAGGCGGGCGCTGCTGGAGAAGGCCCGCAACGTGTGGACCGACGGCGAGCGCCTGCGCGGCTACCTCGACGCGCTCGACGACGCCCGCATCCCCTTCGATCCCGAGCTGGTCATGACCGGCCCGAAGACCGAGGAGTGGGCCACCCAGGAGGTGGCCCGCATGCTGGCGCTGCCCGACCGCACCACCGCCCTGTTCTGCACCGAGACCGACGCCGTGACCGGGGCGCTGCGGGCCGTGCGCGCCGCCGGGCTGTCCTACCCGGCCGACATCTCGCTCATCGGCTTCGACGACAGCGCCTGGGCGGCCGTCATGGACCCGCCGCTGACGATGATCGAGCAGCCGGTCCACCAGCTCGGCGCGAAGGCCGCCGAGGTGCTGCTCGACGTGCTCGACGGGGCCGAGCCGCGGCACGACGTGCACACGCTGCGCTCGCGCCTGGTCAGCCGCGCCTCGGTCGCCCCGCCGCCGTCCTGAGCGGGCGGCCGGCGGTCATGGACGGGTGACCTGGGGCGAGGTGGTCACCACCTCGCGCGTGGGGCGCGGCGCGGGCGGGGTGCGCGGACGGCCCGCCGCCACGAACACGACCGCCGACAGCAGCGTCATCGCGACCACGATGACCAGGATGAACGCCATCTCCCTGCGGGTCACCGGGCAGCGGCGGCGGCGGGCCGGTTTGGCGTTGAGCGCGTCGATGCGGCAGGCGAAGTCGCGGTCCTGCCAGCGCAGATCCTGCTCGATCTCGGCCAGGATGCGGCGTTCGCGGTCCGACAGGCTCATGGCCGCCGCTCCCGTCCCGCGACGCCGTGGGCGGGGGCGGGCGGTGAGGTCAGCGGTTGGGTCATGTCGTTCTCCGTCGCTCCCGGTCAGAAGTAGCCCCCGTCAGGGCGGCCCGGTCGGGGTCGGCCCTGGTCAGAGGGCGTCCCGCTGGTGAGGCACGCCTTCGTGGCGGCGCGCTCTGGCGGGTCGCCGGCGGCCCCGAAGGCCCGCGATTCCTGGCGTACCCGGCGGTGCGGGCTCGATGCGGCGCCTTACTGCGCCCGGTATGAACCGTTACGTCCGGTGTGCGATGTCCGGCTAAATCCAGACATTTCCTTCACCTGGCGTCGATTTCCGGCTTACCGGACATCGGGCGGGCCGGTCAGCTGTCCGGCTTCTCCACCAGCGGGGTGTCCACCAGGTGCTCGATCAGGAACCAGGTCTGGAGCTCGTTCGTCCTGATGACGTCGGAGACCAGCAGGTCGTTGGTGCCGTCGTCGCCCATCTCCTGCGCCCGGGCGGCCGCGTCGTGGGCGGCCACGAGGATGGTCTCGTGCGCCTCGATCAGGCGCGAGAGCATGGCGGGCACCTCCTCGCAGCCGTTCGGCGGGCGCGGGATCACGGTGATCTCGGCCACGTGCCGGGGGTCGCCCACCGCGACGCCGCCGAGGGTCTGCACGCGCTCGGCCATCTCGTCCACCAGCGCGATCTGCTCCGAGGCGTGCTTGTCCAGCAGCAGGTGGAGCTGGTAGAAGGTCGGGCCGCGCATCAGCCAGTGGTGCTTCTTGTACAGGCTGTAGAGGATCTGGGTGTCGGCCAGGATCTGGTTGAGGCGCTGGCAGGAGTACTCGCGCGCGTCACGGGAGAGGCCGAGCGGGAACATCCGCACGGTGCCGTACTCCTGGATCTCCACGCCGTTCACGTGCAGCCAGGGCTGGCTGTCGGGCTTCGACCGGGTCGGCTTGGCGGAGCGTTTGGTGGGCACGTACATCTCCTCAGATAGTCGGAACAATCGCCCGGAATCCTCCCCTTCGGCGCGCCAAGCGCCCCCACGAGCCCGCACAAGAGCCGGTCAACATCCGGCGTCCGCGATCGTTTGCCCGCAGGTCAGAGGGGTAGCCGGAGCGATGGGCGCGGGGGAGCCCCGTGCCCGGTCCGCCGGGAGGGGGATGAGCATGCGACGCAAAGAGCCCGAGGACGAAGAGACGCCCGCGGCCGACCTCGAAGGCCCCGCAGGCGAGGAAGAGTACGACGAGGAACGCGAGCGCTTCGAGCACATGAAGGAACTGAACCCGGACGACTTCGAGTGACCGCCGCCACCCGCCACCCGGCGACCGGACGGGAGCGGGCCGGGCCGGCGGCCGGGCGGGGGTAGCGCAGGAGGAGAGGCCGGCGGCGGCGCAGGCCGAGGGGTCAGCGCAGGTCGATGAGGGCCAGGCCGGTGGCGGGGTCGTGGCGGCGCCGCAGATAGCTGGGGGACTGCGTGACGATCACCTCCAGCGTCGGCCACACCTCGCCGCCCAGCAGGTGGCCGCCGCGGGTCGTGCCGTCGGGCAGGCCCACGACCGCATGGGCGTGCAGGGTGGGCCGCACGTCGTCGTCGGGCATGGCGAAGTCGCCGATCAGGGAGAGCACCTCGGTCTGGCGGTCGACCGGGATCGGGTCGTAGCGGAGCGCCGCCGGGTCGAAGAAGCCCAGCGTGACCTGCCGGAACCCGCCGATGCCGGTCAGCCGGGCGGCGCGGACGCCGTTGTCGGCGGCCCACGCCGTCAGGCTCTCGACCACCTCGTCACCGGGGTCGAGGACCACCGCGTACGTCTGTTCCTCGACGGTGGAGAGCCGCTTGCTGCGCATGACGATCTCCTGCCCGCACGGCGCGCGGGCAACCCGGTCACTTCCAGACGGCCTTGGCCAGGATGTTCCCCAGCCCGGGGGTCTTCCACTGGTCGACGACCAGCACCTTCTCCTTGCGCAGGTACCAGATGCGCTGGGTGAAGGACACCGGGGCCGGCTTGCTGGTCCTCGTCTGGCAGCCCAGTCTCCACTCGGTGAAGCGGGCCTGGTGCCCCGCCCCCACCTGCACGGTCGCGGCGCGGGACGGCCGGACGGGCGGCACGCCCTCCAGGTAACGCCGGTCCGGGACGCACTCCACGACCCCGCTGCTGGGGTGGTACGGCTGGCCCGGCCGGTACGTGCCGCCCTCGGAGGCGTAGGCGATGGCCCGCGGCCCGCCGAGGGAGAAGCCGGGGCACTCCGTCGCCCGCTTGGAGCAGGCCCCGGTGACCACGTCGAGCCCGCCGATCGGGTCCTTCTTCACCTTCCAGGAGACCGGTATCTGGATGGTGAACCCCTGGAACGACACGGGTTTGGTGGCCTGCGCGGGCGTTCCGGTCAGAACGAGCGCCGCGCTGAGCGTCAAGGTCATGAGCACGGCGGCGATCCTAGATCCTGACGCCGCTGGAATGTCAAGCACCGATAAATCGGCAAAAATGACCACAACTTTGCCGGCGATCATCGCATCCAACCAGCCGTGAACGCGTTGACCGCCGACGACCCGCAACGCCTGGGCGGCTACTGGCTCGCCGGACGGCTGGGCGCCGGCGGTCAGGGCGTCGTCTACGAGGCCTACGCCGAGGACGGCGCCCGGGTGGCGATCAAGGTGCTGCACGGCGACGAGGCCGGACGGCTGGCCAGGGAGGCCGAGGCGGCGCGGCGGGTCGCCTCGTTCTGCACCGCCCGCGTGCTCGCCGCCGAACTGGACGGCCCGCGCCCCCACATCGTCAGCGAGTACGTCGCCGGGCCGAGCCTGCGCCAGGCGGTCGCCGCCGGACGCCGCTTCCTCGGCGGCGACCTGCACCGCCTGGCCACGGCGGTGGCGACGGCGCTCACCGCCATCCACGAGGCCGGCGTGGTGCACCGCGACCTCAAACCGGACAACGTGCTGCTCGGCCCGGACGGCCCGCGGGTCATCGACTTCGGCATCGCGCGCACCGCCGAGATGTCGCTGACCGCGACCGGCCTGGTGACCGGCACGCCGACGTACATGGCGCCCGAGGTGTTCGGCGGCCAGCGGGCCGGCGCGCCCGCGGACGTGTTCGCCTGGGGCTGCGTCGTGCTGTACGCGGCCACGGGCGCCGACCCGTTCGAGGCCGAGAGCCTGGGCGGGGTGATGCACCGGGTGTTGTCGGCCACGCCCGACCTGGCCGCGCTGCCGGACTCGCTGCGCCCGCTGGTGTCGGCGGCGCTGAGCAAGGAGCCCGGCCGGCGTCCCGAGGCCCGCCAGCTGCTGCTCGCGCTGGTCAGCGGGGACGGCGGGCTCGACACCGCGCGGCTGCTCGAACGCGGCCGACAGGCCGCCCACGTCGCCGGGACGGTCGCCGACCCGTCGCTCGGCACACTGGCCGAGGACTCCTACACCCTGCTGTCCCCCGCGGAGCGGGAGCTGGCGCCCGAGGTGTTCCTGCGCCTGTTCACCGTGGACGGCATGGGCGAGCTGGCCACCAGGAAGGCCGCCCTGGACGAGCTGGTGGCCGGCCGATCGGCGGCCGAGATCCCGGCGGTCACCAGGATCCTGGAGGTGTTCGCGTACCTGCTGGGCCGCGACGGCCGCGAGGTCTGGCTGGCCCGTCCGGCCCTGCCGCACGCCTGGCCGCGGCTGCGCCGCTGGATCGAGGCCAACAGGGAGGGGCTGGCCGTCCACGGCCCGATCCTGGCCGCCGTCCGGCGCTGGGACGACGGCGGCCGCCGCCGTCGCCGCCGCGCTCCCGGCCTACTCCAGCGTCCACCGCGGCGCGGGCTACGCCTCCCAGCTCACCACCGCCCGCTACGAGCAGGCCCG
>NZ_JBSFGJ010000096.1:0-26231 GCF_053596515.1 Nonomuraea sp. NPDC001684 | reverse complement strand
CCGGGGTGCGGCGAACGCGCCGCACCCCGGGATCCCGCCGTTCCCGCCCCTTTGTACGGCAGACGTTTTCGGCATGGCCGGAACCGGGGCCGGACGGAGATCGTTGTGCGGGTCGGCTGCACACATTCGATCTTCGACAGGGAGAACAAGCCGTGGTCTTCAAACGCATGCTGGGTGCCTTCGGCGTCGGCGCGCCCTCGGTGGACACCGTTCTGGCGACGCCGCGCGTCCAGCCGGGCGGCACGCTGTCCGGCGAGGTGCGGCTCAAGGGCGGCGACTTCGACGCCGAGATCGAGCACGTCACCCTCGGCCTGGTCGCCCGCGTGGAGTTCGAGCACGGCGACGGCGAGCACGCGGGGGCCGGGGAGTTCTCCCGCGTCCAGGTGTCGGGGCCGTTCGTGCTGCGCCAGGGCGAGGAGCGCACGATCCCGTTCCAGATCGGCGTGCCGTGGGAGGCGCCGATCAGCCAGATCGGCGGGCAGCCGCTGCACGGCATGGCGCTGGGCGTGCGCACCGAGCTCGCCATCGCCAAGGCGGTCGACAAGGGCGACCTCGACGAGGTCGCGGTCGAGCCGCTGCCCTCGCAGCTGCGCATCCTGGAGGCGCTGCTGCAGCTCGGCTTCGCGTTCAAGTCCGCCGACCTGGAGGCCGGCCGCCTGTACGGCGTGCGCCAGGAGCTGCCGTTCTACCAGGAGATCGAGTTCTACCCGGCCGGCCGGTACGCCGGCGTGCTCGGCGAGCTCGAAGTGACCTTCGTGGCCGACCCGGCGGGGCTGGAGGTGGTCCTGGAGGCCGACAAGCGCGCCGGCCGCTACTCCGGCGACGCGATCGGCCGCTTCACCGTCAGCCACGCCGACGCCCTGCAGACCGACTGGGCCGCCGAGCTCGACCGCTGGCTGTCCGGCCTGGCCGCGCACGCCCACGGCGGCTTCGGGCACGGCGACCACCACGGCCACGGCGACCACGGGTACGGTGACCACCACGGTCACCACGGCTACGGCCATCACGAGCAGCACCACGGCGGGCCGGGCTGGGGCGCGGTGGCCGCGGCCGGCGCCGCCGGCGTGGTCGGCGGCCTGGTGGCCGGGGAGATCGTCGAGGAGATCTTCGAAGGCGACGACGACGAGGGCGGCGACGGCGACTGGTGACCCTCGGCCGGTGACCCGCCCGTCACGGGCGGGTCACCCCGGTTCCGCTGTGCTGTGAAGCGAAGCAGGGCCTGTGTCGCGGAGCAAAGTGGCAGAAAAAGGAGCTTCTACTCCTTTCCACTCTTAACGTATAGCGCACCGGGGGGCTTGCGGCAAGACCCCCGTCGTGGCGCAGAATCGTCCGCCGAGGCCAGAAGCCTTGCCACGCGAAGACCGACCTCGTAGCGGAGCCACATACATGAATCCCCTGACCACCGGCGTGTTCGACCTGCCCGGCAACCTCGCCGCCAAGGCCGACCCGGCGCTGATCGCCGTCGACGAGCGACACTTCGCGGCCCTCGCCGAGAGCCTGGAGCAGTCGATCGCCGACCTGTCCGCCCGCCTCGACGCCGAACGCATGGCCCCCGGCGGCAAGGGCCGGCAGGCGCTCGACCGCGACCTGGAGATCCACCGCCTGTCCGCCCGCCTGCGGACGCTGCGCCGCTTCGGCCTCGACCTGTGCCTCGGCCACATGGTCACCGCCGACCACCCCGAACCGGTGTACATCGGACGGCTCGGCCTCACCGACACAGACGGCCGCCGCCTGCTGCTCGACTGGCGTTCGCCCGCGGCCGAGCCGTTCTTCGGCGCCACCCACGCCAACCCCATGGGCCTGGCCAGCCGCCGCCGCTACCGCTGGACCCGCGGCCGGATCAGCGACTACTGGGACGAGGTGTTCACCGCCGACGGCTTCGAAGGGCACGCCGCGCTCGACGACCAGTCCGCCTTCATCGCCAGCCTGGGCGGCAACCGTTCGTCCAGGATGCGCGACGTGCTCGGCACCATCCAGGCCGACCAGGACGCCATCATCCGGGCCGGCTCCCGCGGCGCCCTCGTCGTGGACGGCGGCCCCGGCACCGGCAAGACCGTCGTCGCCCTCCACCGCTCGGCCTACCTGCTCTACTCCGACCCCCGGCTCGGCCACAACAAGGGCGGCGTGCTGTTCGTCGGCCCGCACCAGCCCTACCTGGCCTACGTCGCCGACGTGCTGCCCAGCCTGGGGGAGGACGGCGTGCGCACCTGCACCCTGCGCGACCTCGTGCCCGAGGGGGCGGCGGCGGTCCCCGAGCGGGACCCGGAGGTGGCGCGGCTGAAGGCGTCCGCGGACATGGTGAAGGCGATCGAGCCGGCCGTCAGGTTCTACGAGAACCCGCCCGCCAAGGGCATGACGGTCACCACGCACTGGTCGGACGTCTGGCTGAGCGCCGAGGACTGGGCCGAGGCATTCCAGGCCGCCGACCCCGGCACCCCGCACAACGAGGCCCGCGACCAGATCTGGGAGGAACTGCTCACGATCCTCATCGACAAGCACGACCCGCATGACCAGCACGGCGACCAGGAGGTGTCGCCGGAGCTGCTGCGCAGGTCGCTGCGCGCGAACCGGGAGCTGCTGGCCGCCTTCAACCGCGCCTGGCCGCTGATCGAGCCCACCGACCTCGTCGGCGACCTGTGGACGGTCCCCGCCTACCTGCGGCTCTGCGCCCCCTGGCTCGCCCCGGACGAGATCCGGCGGCTCCAGCGCGCGGACGCCCAGTCCTGGACGGTCTCCGACCTGCCGCTCCTGGACGCGGCCCGCCAGCGCCTCGGCGACCCGGAGGCGTCCCGCCGGCAGCGCAGGCAGGAGGCCGCCCTGGCCGTCCAGCGCGAGCGCATGGCCCAGGTCGTGGACAACCTGATCGAGGCCGACGACGACGGCGAGGGCCTGGTGACCCAGCTTCGCCGGGCGGACCTCCAGCGCAACCTGGTGGACGAGTCGGAGCTGCCCACCGTGGAGCCGGACCTGCTCGCCGGGCCGTTCGCGCACGTCGTCGTGGACGAGGCCCAGGAGCTGACCGACGCCGAATGGCAGATGTTGCTGCTGCGCTGCCCGTCCAGGAGCTTCACCATCGTCGGGGACCGCGCCCAGGCCAGGCACGGGTTCACCGAGTCGTGGGCGGAACGGCTGGGCCGGGTCGGCATCGACCGCGTCGAGCTGGCCGGCCTGAGCGTCAACTACCGGACCCCGGCGGAGATCATGGCCGAGGCGGAGCCGGTCATCAGGGCCGCCCTGCCGGACGCCAACGTGCCGGTCTCCATCAGGGAGAGCGGCGTCCCGGTCACCCGCGGGCCGGTCGCCGAGCTGGACGCGATCCTCGACGCCTGGCTCGCCGCGAACCCCGAGGGGATCGCCTGCGTGATCGGGGACCCGGCCTTCCGTGAGCGGCCCCGGGTCCGGTCGCTGACGCCGGAGCTGTCGAAGGGGCTGGAGTTCGACCTGGTCGTCCTCGTCGATCCGGACCGGTTCGGCGAGGGCGTCGAGGGGGTCGAGGGCGCGGTCGACCGTTACGTGGCGATGACCCGGGCGACCCGGCAGCTCGTGGTCCTCACGACCCCCTGACGGGGGCGCGCCGCCGGGTGCGCCACGCCGGCCGTCGTCATGCACGCGCCCTGGCGGCGGCGGGGCCGGCCGGGGCGTTCGGGCGGGTGACGCGGCGCCGCCGGACCGGCTTGCCCATCATCGGGTTGGCGACGCCCCAGGCGGCGCTCTTGCAGATCAGCTCCTTGTAGACGGCGGCGACCCGCCCGGTCAGCACCCTGGGCAGAGCGCGGTCGTCGGCGGTGACGAACTGGATCAGGCCGTTGCCCCGGCCCAGCGAGACGCACTGGTTGAAGTAGCGCGGCGTGGTGTTCGGCAGTTTCCCGCCGGTCAGCCGGGCCGCGATCGAGTCGGCGGCCTGACAGGCGGTCGGGATGCCCGACGCGCACGACATGCGCAGCGGCTTGCCGCCGGGGCCCATCGCCATGGCGGCGTCGCCGACGGCGTACACGTTCGGGTGCGAGACCGAGCGCATGGTCCCGTCGACCACGATCTGGCCGGTGCCGCTGACCTCCAGGGTGGTCGCCCGCGCGATCGGGTGCACGGCGAAGCCGGCCGTCCAGACGGTCACGTCGGCCGGGATGGGCTCGCCGTCGGTGGTGACCCGGTCGGCCTCGACGCCGGTGACGGCCGTGTGCTCGTGCACGCTCACCCCGAGCCCGGCGAGGACCTTCCGCACGTGCGCGCGGCCCTTCGGCGAGAGCCAGTCGCCGAGACCGCCGCGGGCGGCGAGGGCGACGTCGAGGTCGGGACGGGCCTCGGCGATCTCGGCCGCGGCCTCCAGCCCGGTGAGCCCGCCGCCGACGACGACCACGCGCTGACCGGCGTCGAGCCGGGCCAGGCGTTCACGCAGCCGCAGCGCCCCCGGACGGCCGGCGACGTCGTAGGCGTGCTCGGCGGTCCCGGGCACGCCCTCGGCGTTCCAGCCGCTGCCGAGCGCGTAGACCAGCGTGTCGTAGGCCAGCTCCTCGGCGCCGCCCGCGCCGGTGACGGTGACGGTCCCGCGGTCGGCGTCGAGGCCGGTGACCGTCCCGAGCCGCAGCTCGACGCCGGTGCCGGCGAACATCTCGCGGAACGGCCGGGGCCTGAGGTCCTGCCCGGTCGCCACCTGGTGCAGGCGGACGCGTTCCACGAAGTCGGGCTCGGCGTTGACGAGGGTGATGGCGACGTCCTCGCGGCTCAGCCGCCTGGCCAGGCGGCCGGCGACGACGGCTCCGGTGTAGCCGGCTCCGAGGACGATGATGCGGTGCTGCATTTCCTCGCTCCTGTCTGACGCGGGTTCGCCACCTGAACCGGACGGCCCGTGTTTTCCTGACAGGATCACGGTGTGAAGCGCGTCACACCGTGTCTCAGAAGGCTCAGAAGGCTCTGAACACCGGCTCCCCGTGGTCGCTGGCCGCCCAGCGCGCGGTCGCGCGGTCCAGCTTGTCGGGGTTGACCTGGTTGCGGAACGCGGCGATGCCCTCGGCGGTGACCTCCAGGCACATGACGCCGACGACCCGGCCGTCCAGGACCGCCACGACGGCCGGCTCCCCGTTGGCCGTCCAGGGGTAGATCTCGGGCGAGCCGCCGATGATGGCCCGCTTGGCCTTGCCGGGCTTGACCAGGCCCCACAGGAACTTCGCGACCGCGACGGCGCCCTCGAACGCCTTGGCGCGGGCCGGGACCTTCCCGCCGCCGTCGCCGACCGCGATGGCGTCCTGGGTGAGCAGGCGGACGAGCGGCTCGGTCTGCCCGCTGGTGGCGGCGGCCAGGAACTCCTCGACGATCCGCCGGGCGGCGGCCTCGTCGACCTCGGTGCGGGCCCGGCCGTCGGCGACGTGCCTCTTGGCGCGGTGGAAGATCTGCTGGCTGGCCGATTCGGTGATGTCGAGGATCTCGGCGATCTCCCGGTGGGAGTGGTCGAAGGCGGCCCGCAGCACGTAGACCGCCCGCTCGTTCGGGGACAGGCGCTCCATCAGCGTGAGGACGGCGTACGAGACCGACTCGCGCTGCTCGGCGGTCTCGGCCGGGCCGAGCATCGGGTCGCCGGCGAGCAGCGGCTCGGGCAGCCACTCCCCGACGTACGTCTCGCGACGGGCCCGCGCGGAGCCGAGCTGGTTGAGGCACAGGTTGGTGAGCACCTTCGTCAGCCACGCCTCGGGCACCTCGACGCGGTCCACGTCGGCGGACTGCCAGCGCAGGAACGTCTCCTGCACGGCGTCCTCGGCCTCCGCGGCGGAGCCGAGCAGGCGGTAGGCGATGGCCTCCAGGCGGGGTCTGGCGGCCACGAACCGGTCGACGTCGTCCGCGGTCAAAGGCATGGCCCGATCCTAGAACGTCCCCTTATGCGGCGGAACTCCGGTTCTTGGGCAGGTGTTGATCCATGACGGTCCCGGGTAGAGGCGGCCGATGTTCGACGACTTCGCGACCGACGTGATCGACGTCGGCGAGACCGAGCTGTTCGTCCGGTACGGCGGCTCCGGCACGCCCCTCCTGCTGCTCCACGGCCACCCCCGCACCCACGCGACCTGGCACCGCGTCGCACCCCTCCTGGCCCCCCACCACACGGTGGTCTGCCCCGATCTGCGCGGGTACGGCCGCTCGGGCAAGCCGCCCACCACCCCCGACCACGCCCCCTACTCCACGCGGGCCATGGCCCGCGACATGGTCGCCCTCATGCGCTCGCTGGGCCACGAACGGTTCGCCGTCGCCGGCCACGACCGCGGCGCCTACGTCGCCCACCGCCTGGCCGCCGACCACCCGGCCGCCGTCACCCGCCTGGTCGTGATGGACGGCATCCCCATCGGCGAGGCGCTGGCCAGGGCCGACGCCCGCTTCGCGGCGTCCTGGTGGCACTGGTTCTTCCTCGGCCAGACCGCCAAACCCGCCGAACGCGTCATCAACGCCGACCCTGACGCCTGGTACCAGGGCAGCCCCGAGCAGATGGGCCAGGAGGCGTACGAGGACTACCGCCGGGCCATCCACGACCCGGACACCGTCCACGCGATGTGCGAGGACTACCGCGCCGGCCTGACCGTGGACCGCGCGGCCGACGACGCCGACCGCGCCGCCTCCCGCCGCCTCACCTGCCCCACCCTGTTCCTCTGGACGTCCAAGGACGACATGGAGGACCTGTACGGCGACCCGCTGGCGATCTGGCGCACCTGGGCCGACGACGTGACCGGCCACCCCATCGACAGCGGCCACCACGTGGCCGAAGAGGCCCCGGACGAACTCGCCGCCTCCCTGCTGGCCTTCCTGCGCGAATGACGCCCTGACGGGGGCGGCCGTGCCGGACACGTGATTCATGCCGTTTTCCGCGTTCACCTCCATCGCCGGGCCCCTTCCGTGAGGATGGAGATCCTGCACAGCGTGGCGGGTGCGTCACAGAACGCGATGCGGAGAGGGGCGTCATGAGTTCCGGAGCAGCTTCGCCCAGCGGCGGCGGTCCTGCGAGCAGGGCGGCGACGACCAGGGTCCGCGACGTCGTGCGCGATGTGGTGGCGGCGACCGCGCCGGAGGAGCTCCTGCTCGTGGACGGGCTGGCCGGGCTCGGCGACGACGTCGTGATCCGGCGGCTGGGCCGGCGGGGCGCCAGGCGTGAGCCGTTGGGGTTCGGCCTGGGCGAGATCGCGGCCCTGGTGACGCCGGTGGTGTGGCTCATGGTCGACGAGGCCGCACGGCGGGTGGGGACCGCCGCCGTGGACGGCGCGGCGGCGCGCACGAAGGCCGCGTTGCGCAAGGTCTTCCGGAGGCCGGCGGCGGCCGTCCTCGTCCCTGACCTGACCCGGGACGAGCTCGCCGAGGTCCACCGCAGGGTGCTGGAGACCGCTGTGGAGCACGGGCTCGGCGACAGCCGCGCCCGGCTCATCGCCGACGCCGTGGTGGGCCGGCTCGCACTGGCCGCACCGGAACCCGACGCGCGTGAACCGGACGGCCCGGCCGACGGCGTCCCCCTGACGAAGAACCAGTGATGACGGCCACGGCCTCCGCCCCGCGGATCGACGAGCGGGCGATGGGCGCGGGCACGACCGTGCGCTTCGTGCTGCTGCTCACTCTGCTGCTGGTGAGCAGCGGTTCGATGATGCAGGTCGTGGCCCGCGGATACCACGGCGGCTACGGATACGGCTGCCTGCTCGCCGCCGGCGGCGATCCCACCCAGGGCACCGACCGGGGCATCTCCGCGCGGATCATCGCCAACCACGACGCCTACTGGGCCTGCGTCGACCGCTACGAGCCCGCGGCGCCCTGGTGGCTGCCCCTCCTGGGGCTCGTCCTGGTGGCGGCGGCGGCCGTGGCGCTGTTCCTGGCCCTGCCGTACTGGAAGGTCCGGCGGGGCCGCCTCGTACCGCTGGACGTGATCGACCACGACGGCGAGATCGGCCGCAGGATGGCGGAGCTCGCCGCCGTGGCCGGCCTGGCCCGCGTGCCCAGGATCGTCGTGGACCTGACGGCGGCCACGACCGACGCCGTGGTGTTCGGCAGCGACCGTCGCCCCATCGTGTGCCTGCACGGTGGCCTGGTCGCCCGCAGGACCGCCGATCCCGACGGCTTTCGCGCGCGGGCGATGCACGAGTTCGCCCACATCCGCAACCGCGACCTCACCATCACCTACGCCACCGTCGTCGTGTGGCGGGTGTTCGTCGTCCTCGTGCTCCTCCCGTACGTCGTCTGGTACCTCACCGCGATCCCCACCTCCGCGCGGTCGC
The DNA here is from genome assembly GCF_053596515.1 of Nonomuraea sp. NPDC001684. Taxonomy (NCBI): domain Bacteria; kingdom Bacillati; phylum Actinomycetota; class Actinomycetes; order Streptosporangiales; family Streptosporangiaceae; genus Nonomuraea; species Nonomuraea sp. NPDC001684. The sequence goes on along the minus strand of NZ_JBSFGJ010000096.1, from coordinate 17,997 downwards.
CGTTCTGGCCCGGCGAGACGGCGTTCACCACGCGGGGCCTGCTGCTTCCGATCTGCATGATCCTCCTGGTCTATCTCGCCCGCTCGGACGTCCTGCGCAGCCGGGAGATCCACGCCGACCTGGCCGCGACGCGCTGGGGCGCCGACCTGCGCTCTCTGGCGTTCACGATGCCCGCCCCGGTCACGGGCCGGCTGCGGCGCGCTCTCGGCTCCTTCGTCGAGCTGTGGCGCATGCACCCGCGCTGGACGCTGCGCCGGGACGCCGTCACCGACCCGGCGGCGCTGTTCGGCGTGCAGGCGCTGCCCATGTTCCTGACCGGGGGCGCCGCTCCGCTCATCGACGTCCAGGTGGCGGAGTACCTGCCTCCCGTCGCGAGCGGCACCTGGCTGGGCCGGCTGCCGGCCCTGCTGGTGGCGGGTCTGGTCACCGGCGTGGCCGGGATCGCGCTGTGGCGTGCCGTGGTCCATGCGGTGCTGACCGGGCGTCGGGCGCCGTCCGGTGTGCGCGCGGGGCTGTGGCTGGGAGCCGGCGCGGTGGCCGGCGAACTGGTGCTGAACCGGGTGACGGTCCTGCGGTGGTTCCCGGACCACCCGGTGGTGCTGGCGCTGGTGCTGTTCGCCGGGGTGGCCTTCGCCTGGTGGACCGCGCAGTGCGCCGAACTGTGGGTCAGGGCCTGGCCGGGGCGTACGATCCGGCCGGCCATGCTGCTGGGGCTCGCGGCCGCGTGGCTGGTGCTGTTCTCCTGGTTCGTGTGGTGGCAGAGCGAAGGCGCGCTGCTGGCGAGCACCGGAACGGTCGACCCCGCCGGGATGCAGGTGATCCTGCGGGAGCTGTACGGCGCCTCACCGGAGGAGCATCCGGCCATGCAGTCCGCGATCGGCGCGGTGTGGCCGTTCCTGACCAGCCTCGACACGCCGCTCGTCCTCTCCGCGGTCATGGCCCTGTGGGTGGTGCCACTGCTCACCTGGACGTTCCGCCCGACCACCGCTCCGCCCTCGTGGACGCTCGGCTCCTTGACCGAGCCCGGCCGGTGGGAGGCCCTGGGCAAGGGGGTGCCGCTGCAGCGGCGGGTGCTGCCGGCCGTGTTGCTGGGGATACCGGCGAGTTGGGCCGCCGTCGCCGTCGTGATGGGCTACATGCACACCTGGCAGCCCCCGCCCGCGGATCGAGCAGGCTTCTACGCCCTGGTCTACCAGGCGTGGACGCTCGTGGCCCTGGTGGCGGCGGCCGCGGCGGCAGCCGCCGTCGCGAGCGTGCCGGCGAGCCGTCACCGGCTGCTCGTCGCGCTGATCGCCGCCGAGGTCGTGGCGTTGGGCGGCCTGGCCGGCCGCTTCGTGTTCGCCGCCGCGGACGGCTGCTTCCAGCCGCTCAACACCTTGGCGGTTCGCTGCCACTGGCTGCCGGATCCGGCGTGGACGCTCGTGCAGAGCATCATGGGCTACGTTCTCGTGCTCGCCGCGGTCGCCGCCGTCATGGCGGCCGGCATCGTGTCGGCGGCCCGGAGGCTGCGGCCCACGACCCGAAGCGCGACCCGCGACCTCCCTCCCGGCCCGCGGCCGACCGGCCGGCTCGCCGCGCGGCGAGCCGCCACGGCCGTGCTCTGCGCGGCGGCGGTGGCGGCGCCCCTCGTGGCGGCCGCACAGCAGGAATCGCCCGGACCCGCCACCCTCTCCCAGGTCCAGCGGGTGGTGGGCCTCGAAGGTGCGGTGGTGTCCGCCGAGATCAGGCAGCTGCAGGTGAAGGCCTGGTGGGCACACGGCGGGTGGGATCTGCGCGAACGGTACAGGACCGATGTCGTACGTCTCTCCAAAAGCCTGAACGACGCCGCGCGGGCCGGGCGCGGCTCCGTCGAGCCGGCGATCTTCGGCCCCCTGTGCACCCACATGGGGGAGATCGCCCGGGACGCGGGCCGCTACTTCGACGCCCCCGACCAGGAGACCCGGGCCTTCTGGCGGACGTTCGTCACCCAGGCCGGCAACGGCGGCCGAAACTGCCGGAAAAGCCTGACGGACGAGAACGGCGACCTCTTCATCACGTCCATGAACGAGCTCATCGAGGCCGGGAAGGCGCTCGAAGCGGTCACCGCCAGGATGCCGAGGTGACCGCCGCGCCTTGCCCGGTCAACTCCGCCCGGGACGCGGAAGGCCACCCGGGGGAGCGGACCCGGCCGGATCGGCGCAGTGGGTCATGAGCCGGTCGATCGCCTCCTGCCGCGGCAGGTCCGCGCCACGCCGGTACGCCTCCCGGTAACCCGCGTCGCCGAGCCGCCCGGCCAGGACGGGCACCAGCCGCCGCAGATCGGGGTCGCCCTCGTCGAAGACGCCCCGGATCACGTGGCTCATGCCGAGCGCCGTCGCGGCCCCCGCCGGGTCGCCCTCCAGCCCGAGCAGCCTGGCCAGCAGCTCCGCGGCGCGGGCCAGGGCATTGGCGTTGGTGTGCCCGAGCACGCCGCGCATCGCGCGGGGCAGCAGTTCGCGCGCCCGTTCCGCCGCCCCCTCGGTCACCAGGACGGCCATCCGGGAGGACACGATCACGTCGCCGTTCAGCTCGGGCGGGCCGGGCAGCCGGTGGACGACCGTCTCCAGCTCGTCCACGACCTCATGGGCCCGGCCCAGGTCGCCGGCGTGGCGGTGCACCTCGGCGAGCGGGAACAGCATGCTGGCCGCCAGCCGCCGGTGGCCGTGTTCGCGGCCCACGCGTCGCGCGGCGTGGATGTCGTGCAGCGCGCCGTCCAGGTCGCCGCCGCGCATGCGGTTCTGGGCGAGATGCGACTTGGTGATGAACAGGTGTTCCTCGGTGCCCAGCTCGGCGGCGATCGCGACGGCGCGCTCGCAGGCCGCGACCGCGTGTTCGTGCTCGCCGCGCAGGCCGTGGACGCGGCTGCGCCGTACCAGGCTCATCACCAGGCCCCAGCGGTCACCGACCTGCTCGAACAGGCGCAGCGCCTCGTCCCTGTGGCGGGCGCCGGTCTCCTGGTCGCCCTGTTCCGTGAGCAGGAAGTCGTAGGCCCAGCGGGCGCTGGCGCGCACCCACGGGTCGGGGGAGTCCAGGGCCTCCAGGTCTCCGGCGTCCTGGGTGGTGAGCCTGGACAGGCGGAGCAACGGCAGCGCGTTGTGGAACTTCGTCACCCCGGGACGGCTGAGGTTCTCCCGGACCTCCGGCCCGCCCCGCCGGCCCGCCGTCGCCCGTACCACCTCGAAGGCGGCACGGACGTCGTCGGGCAACTCGTCGCCGAACGCCAGCACCTCGCTCAGGAACGCGTCGGACTCGGTGGACATCCCGCGCATGCCCCAGTACCAGATCATGGACCTGACGAACCGGGCGGCCGTGGCCGCGTCGCCCGCTCCGATGGCGGCCCGCAGCGCGGCGACCAGGTTGTCGTGCTCGGCGTCGAAGACCTCGACGGCGCGCAACTGGTCCCGGGTGCGCAGCAGCGGCTCGTTCTCCTCGGCCAGCGCCAGGAAGTACCCGCGGAAACGGTCGCCGACCGGCGGCTCGGTGAGCTGGGCCGCCGCGTAGGCGCGGACGGTCTCCAGCATCCGGTACCTGTCGCCGACCTGCTGGATCATGGACTTCTCGACCAGCGCGCCCGCGACGTACACCATGTCCTCGGCGGGCAGGGACGCGTCGGAGCAGACCGCCTCCAGCGCGGCCAGGTCGGCTCCGCCGGGGAAGGCGGCCAGGCGCGCGGCCAGCGCCCGCTCGGGCTCCTCCAGCAGGTCCCAGCTCCACTCCACCAGCGCGAGCAGCGTGCGCTGGCGCGGCAGCGCGGTCCTGCTGCCCGAGGTGAGCAGGCGGAACCGATCGTCCAGGCGCTGGGCGATCTGCGTCACGGTCATCGCCCGCAGCTTGGCCGCGGCCAGTTCGAGCGCCAGCGGCATGCCGTCCAACCGGCGGCAGATCTCCACCGTGGGCCCCAGCGTGGCCCGGTCGAGCGCGAACCCCTGGCGCACCCTGCCCGCCCGCTCGACGAACAGCCGCACGGCGTCCGACTCGGCGGCCTCGGCCAGGTCTGCGTCCGGCACGGGCAGGCCGAGCGGGCCGAGGTGGCACAGGGCCTCGCCGTCGATCGCCAGAGCCTCCCTGCCGGTGGCCAGGACGCGCAGCTGCGGAAGCCGGCCGAGCAGCTGCTCGGCGAGCTCGGCGGCCGCCTCCACCAGGTGCTCGCAGTTGTCCAGCACCAGCACGGCGGGGCCGACGTCGAGCTGGGCGGCCAACCGGGCGGGCGCGGGAGCCTGCGGCTTGAACCCGCCCTCGAACAGGCCGCCGCAGGCGCTGAGCACCGCGTCGGCGATCTGGTCCGGACGGGTCACCCCGGCGAGCGAGACGAACCACGCCCGGTCCCCGACCTGCTCGGCGGCCTCCAGCGCCAGCCTGGTCTTGCCCGCGCCGCCCGGCCCGACGATCGTCACCAGCCGCGCTTCGGCAAGCAGCAGGGCCAGCTCGCCGAGCTCACGCTCCCGGCCGACGAAGGTGGTCAGCCTGGCCGGGAGCCGGTTGGACGCGGCCTGCGGCCGTACGGCGGGTCGGCTCAGCTCCCCGCGCAGGAGGGCGAGGTGGACCGCGCGGAGCTCGGGCGACGGGTCGATGCCCAGCTCGTCGCCGAGCCTGCCGCGGACCTCGTCGTACACGGCCAGCGCCTCCGACTGGCGGCCGGCGGCCGACAGAGCCCGGATCCGCAGTTCGGCCAGGCGCTCGCTCAGCGGGCGCGCGACGGCCGCGACCCGCAGGTCGGCCAGCACCTCGGAGTGGCGGCCGAGCCGCACCTCCGCGTCGAAGAAGTCCTCGGCGACGGTGGCGCGCAACTCCTCCAGCCGCGCCGCCACGTTACGGGCGAACGCCGCCTCCAGCACGTCCGCCAGCGCGTCGCCGCGCCACTGCTCCAGGGCGGCGCGGAGCAGGGAGGAGGCCTCCCGCGGCCGGCCGGCCGCGAGCTCCCGCCTGGCCTGCCCGGCGAGCTGCTCGAACCGGTGGGTGTCCACGTCCTCGGGACGCAGCGGCAGCCGGTAGCCGCCGGCCACCAGCTCCACGGACTCCGGCCCGCCCAGCGTCCTGCGCAACCGGGAGACCAGCCCGTGCAGCGCGTTGACGGCCCCGGCCGGCGGCTCCTCGCCCCAGACGCAGTCGATCAGCGCGTCCGCCGACACCGGCCGGCCGGCCTCCAGCGCGAGCCGCGCCAGCAGCACCCGCAGACGTACGCCGGGAATGTCGATGGGGGAGGCGTCGTCGGACGCGGCCGCGACCGGCCCGAGGAGGGAGATCTGCACCCAGACACCTTCCCACCCACCCCTCCACACACCACCACCGCACCCCGCCACCCCGGTCGCCCCTGCCTGCTTTGCGCACCGCTGCGGGACCCGCCAGTCCGTCGCCCCCGCCACCCCCCCGGGTACCACCGCCGGGCCCCGCCACCCCGTTGTCCCGCCCCTCCGCACACCATCGCCGGGCCCCGCCACCCCGTTGTCCCCTCCCCCCGCTGCGCGACCGGCCCTGGGGGCCGGTCGCGTTCATGCGGGCCGGGGTCAGGGCAGGCGGGTGCGGTAGATCTGCCTGGCCTGCTCGTACAGGGCCAGGTGGTCGTCCACCTGGGCGGGGGTGTCGAAGCGGCCGGACTCGCGCAGGATCGATGCCAGCCGGTCCAGCCAGGCCAGGCACCAGCGCACGTCCGCCTCCCTGGCTACATGGCCGCCCGCGACGTCGAGGTACACGGGGCTGGTGTGGGCGTAGGCGCCGCGCCGGTGCTGGGAGCGCGGGTGTGGCCCGCCGGTCGCCACCGCCACCACGTACGTCGGTTCGTCCGCCCTCATCGTGGCCACCAGCCGCCCGGGAGGCCCCTGCGCGAGCACGCCCGCAGCGGTACGGATCTCCAGTTCCTCGACCTCCGGCCCGATCGTGGAGACAACGATCTCCACCTCCTGGCCCGGCGGCAGCTCCAGCGTGTCGCCGGGGCCGTGCCCGTTCACCGTGAGCTCCAGCCACGGCCCGGTGGTGGCGAACGTACGACCGTGCAGGATCGCCGCGGCGTAGGACTCGGCGGTGAGGGGGCCGGCGACGTTGGCGTACACACGCTCCCAGCCGGGCGGGGCGGAGGCGGTGCCGCGGCGGCAGAACGACAGCACGGCGTCGGTCCCCGCCGTCACCGCCAGCCTGTTGCCCGCGCCGATGAGACGGCGGTACACGGCCGCCGTGGCCAGGACGGAGGAGTGGTTGAGCACATCGAGCGAGTCGATCAGACCCAGTGCGGCGTCGGCCACGATCTCCCTGGCCGCGCAGGACCGTCCGCGATCGAGTACGACGTCCGGCGGGTCGTCGTCGCCGAACGCGGTGTGGAACGGGTGACCGTAGGAGACGATCCCGCCGAGCGCCCTCAGCTCCTCGCACGCCGCCGCGTTGGGCGGCCAGTCCGCCGTGCCGCCGAAGCCCGTGTGGTAGCGGCTCGGCAGCCCGCGCAGCCCGAACGCCGTGCAGTGGCCGAGCACGTCGTTGCGGAACTCGACGCCGATCCTGGCCAGATGCCGGTCGTCGGACCACGGCAGGTCCTTGCCCACCCACTGCTCCAGCGCCTCCGCGTCGTAGACGCGCTCGCTCGCCACGTTGCCGGCCACCAGGTTGAGCACGTGGAGGTCCTCGCCGTGCTGCGCGGCGGCGGCCAGCTCGGGCGCGGCGGGCTCCTCGCCCATCCAGTTGAGGTGGACGTGCAGGTCGCCGCCGTACCAGCCGCTGGCGGCCGCGTCGTACAGCCGTTCGGGCGTCAGCTCCACCAGCGTCTCCGCGCCGGCCTGCGGAGTAACGGTCACTTCGGCGGTGCCGTACTCCATCCCCCTCGCCACGGTCACGGTGACGGGCTCGGCGGGGACGCGGACCACGAGGTCGTCGCCGTGGAAGAACGGCCGGCGGTGCGCGTCCAGCTTGGGCGGCGCGCCTTCTGGGTACCAGCCCTGGCCGCTCGCGCTCGTCACGCTCCACCGGCACGGGAACCCCGCGCGCAACCGCACGCCGGCCGCCGCCACCCGCCTGCTCAGCGGCGTCAGGTCGACCGGCTGCCCCTCGACGACGACGGACTCGGCGACCTCGACCACCTTGGCCCCGCGCGCCTCCACCGTGCAAGGGGTGCCGTCCACGAGCACGGTGACCGGTTCGTCCCTGCTGGAGTCGAGCAGCAACGCCGTACGAAACGGCTCGCCCTCCAGCACGATTCGCGTGACGGCCGCCACCGCGTGACCGCCGGGCGTCAGGCGCAGCACGGGCAGGTTGTCCACGACGTCGCCGGCGAGCGCGTCACGTACCACCCGGTCGGGATCCACCTCGCCGAGGTGATCCTCCAGCTCGGCGGCAGGCAGGTCGGGGTGGCGCTCGGCCAGTTGGCGCAGTCCGGTGGTGTAGAAGTTGTAACGGCGGTCGAGGAAGACGGTCGCCCATGCCTGGACGACATAGGACAGAGACGGTTCGCCCCAACAGGGACCGTGCCCGTCACGGAGCGCACGGTAATCGGCCAGGGCAGCGGATACGGGACCAGGAAGTAACACATCGTCACACATTGGACACTCCTCGGAGGGGACCCATGGTCATACTGACACGGCCCTCCCGCTGTGTCCCGCTTCGCGGCAAAGGGAGAAAGTCATCCCCAAACCGACCGCCGCGCCGAATCCAGCATGTTCACGCGTCTGATCCCTGATCCACATGCTTGCCGTCGGTGACATCGGGTGGCGGGCAGCCTCGGCAAGACCTCGACTTGCGCTCCCAGCTCCGGAACGCATGCGGGGACGCAACCGCCTCACCGAAGGCGACGGCGCCGCCTGGACCTACAACCCACGCGGCACCTTGGCCACCCAGGCCAAGCCCGCACTCAGCTCACCTTCGACGCCTTCGACCAGTCCACCGCCAACGCCGGCAGCCTGTACGCCTACAAACGGGGAGCCCAGCCACCTTCTGCCATCAGGGCGAGTAAACCGATCCGGACACCGGCAGGGTCAACATGCACGCCCGCTGGTACCAGCCCGGCACTGGCACCATCACCACCCACGCCACCGCCCAGAACGGCCCTCGATTTTTGCGCGGGGTTCACGCCAAGTCCGGACTGGCAATCGGTTACGCCGATCCATGAGATTGATGAGTACAGCATGTCGGACACGATGGACGGACCTGGCGAGATATAGGAATCTCTCCGCTCCGCAGATCTCAAAGCAGTATGGGCCTGCATATCTGCTTGCCCGGCATTCTCTACGCCGAAGTCGGCGGGGACCCGCCGCGTTCTGTGCTTATATGTGGGCTGTGGCGTGCATGGCGCTCGGGTCGAAATGCGAGGAGGAGACTTGGAGTCATTCGGCGGCCTGTCCGACCCGGTCGTTCGGCGGACGCAAGAAGAGCAGCGCCGCTTGGCGGCGGCACACGAGAAATCCCGGGTAGCGCGTAACGCCATGGGCGTACTGACGGTGTCGCTTGGGTCGCTTGCATCTCTGGCCAGCCCTGGTGCCTACCAACCATAATTGGGATCCGGTCATGCCGGACTACAGCGATCCCGACCTGGTGATGATAGCGACGACCGCATCTGGCTTCGCCATCCTCCTGTTCGTGCTGAGCCTGATATTTCTCTGGCGCAGCAAAACGGCGGTTGCCTTCTCGCTCCTCTTTCTCATCGGCGATATTTATCGATTCGTTGCCGTGGTCCCTCATTACACAGGTTGATGTTCGCCACGGGCGAGGGTGTCGAACTGGTCAGCCATCTCAAGACGGAGCGGGAACAGCCCGGTGGGAAACAGGTCGCCTGTAAAGATCCCATTGCAGGCGCAGTGGGCCGGGCGATGGCTGGTGCCCATGATCTTTGCCTACTGGTCTGTGCCCCGGTCGCCTTCGAGGGCTGGACGTCGTCTGCGAGCGACCGGGCGGCCCGGCTAAGCGCCATCGAGATCGACCAGCGAGATGGCCGTGCCCTCATTGCCAGTCACTGACCGGGGGCATCCCTGATACGGCGTACTGGACACTTGCCCTCCAGTGCGCCAGGCGACAGCACCAGTGTGGGCGTGATCCCCTCGCTCGTCATACCGCACGGCACGGCCAGGAGCGAAGTCGATACTCACGTTCGTTGACGTGACGGCGCCCGGGACGGTTAGGCCGTCGCCGCCCAGACGCCGCACTCTGTATGCCTGGCGCTGATGTCTTCGTGGACGCTGCTGTCGCGTCGTTGGTCAACCAGGGGGCGTTGCGAATGGTGGGTGGAGCAGACCGCACACGGATCATCGTCCACAACCAGCGAGCTACAACGAGAACGGGCGGGACTCCATGAGACTGGAGGCCCGCCCGTTCCTGTGATGTTTGCGCTGGTCAGCGGCTGGAGCCGCCGGTCAAGATTGTGTGCCCCCTGTAGTGTGCTGGTTCAGGACATAGGAAACCCGTGTCGCAGGACATAGGAAACTTCAACAGAGTGTGTCTCGGGACATAGGCAACCACCGCGATCAACAGCGTGGGCGGTGTGTCCAAGGCCAGAGTTGTCATCACCGCCGTTGTCGTCGAGGGCCGCTCCCAAGCAGAGGTCGCCCGCGCCTACGGGGTGTCCAAGGGCTGGGTGTCCAAGCTCGTCGCGCGCTACCGTGCCCAGGGCGAGGCAGCGTTCGAGCCCCGGTCGCGACGTCCGCACACCTCGCCGAACACGATCGACGCCGACACCGTCGAGCTGATCGTCCGGCTCCGCAAGGACCTCGCCGAGCAGGGACTGGACGCCGGCCCGGACACGATCGCCTGGCATCTGCGACAGCACCATCAGCGGACGGTGTCACGGGCCACGATCAGCCGCTTCCTCACTCGCCACGGCCTGGTCGTGCCCGAGCCGAAGAAACGGCCCCGCTCGTCCTACATCCGCTTCCAAGCAGCGCTGCCGAACGAGACCTGGCAGGCCGACTTCACCCACTACCGCCTCGCCGACGGCACTGACACCGAGATCCTGTCCTGGCTGGACGACCACTCCCGCTACGCCCTGTCGGTGACCGCGCACGTCCGCGTCACCGGCCCGATCGTGCGCGACACGTTCCGCGCTGCCGTCGCCGCCCACGGCGTGCCCGCCTCCACACTGACCGACAACGGCATGGTTTTCACCACCCGGCTGGCCGGCGGCCGCGGCGGCCGCAACGCCTTCGAAAACGACCTGCGCCGCCTGCACGTCCGCCAGAAGAACAGCGCCCCCAACCACCCCACCACCTGCGGCAAGGTCGAACGCTTCCAGCAAACCATGAAGAACTGGCTACACGCCCAACCCTGCCAACCAGCCACCCTCGCCGGCCTGCAAGCGCTACTCGACCGCTTCACCGACGCCTACAACCACCACCGCCCGCACCGGTCCCTGCCGCACCGCGCCACCCCGGCCACGACCTACGCCGCCTCACCCAAGGCCCTGCCCGACGGCAGCCGCGACGCCGACACCCACACACGCGTACGCCACGACCGCATCGACCCCTCCGGCGTGGTCACCCTGCGCGTCAACGGCCGACTGCACCACATCGGCATCGGACGAACCCACGCCCGAACCCACGTCATCCTCCTGATCGACGACCTGCACATCCGCGTCGTCAACGCCGTCACCGGAGAACTCCTACGCGAGCTGATCCTCGACCCCACCCGCGACTACCAGCCCCAGGCAAACCCGAACAAGACGAAACCCCCGAACCCGTAGGTTCGAGGGTTTCCGATGTCCCGAGACATCACATGTGTGCCCCCTGTAGGATTCGAACCTACGCACCCGGCTCCGGAGGCCGGTGCTCTATCCCCTGAGCTAAGGGGGCGACGAGTGATAAGGCTATCAGCATCTGGGGACCACTCGGCACCAGATAACGCTCCTTGAACGCATCCCGCGAAAACCCCACGTGACCGGCCCGCTACGGGCTAGCTTTGCGCCCGTGAGCGACGTTCTTGGCAAAGTACTGGTCGTGGATGACGACGAGGTCATCCGGCAGCTCATCGCGGTCAACCTGAACCTTGAGGGGTTCGAGGTGTCGACCGCCACCGATGGGCAGGACTGTCTGGATCGCGTGATGGACGTCATGCCGGATGTGATCACGCTGGACGTGATGATGCCCTGCCTCGACGGGTGGGCGACGGCGGAGAAGTTGCGTACGGAGGAGGCGACCAGTCACATCAAGGTCGTCCTGATCACCGCGCGGGCGCAGGACGACGACCGGAGGCGGGGGCTGGGGATCGGGGTCGACGCGTACCTGACCAAGCCGTTCGATCCGGCCGAGCTCATTCAGGTGGTGCGGGAACTCGCGTCCGGGGCGCCGAGTTGATGGGGTTGTAGAACGGCGCCGGAGTGGTGTGCCGGAGGTGGTGGGAGCGGCGGAGATGACGCCGCTCGGGCCGGCTCCGGATGCACGTCGGCGGCGACGACCATCGACGTGAGAGGCGCGACGTGCGTAGTTCGATCTTCGGCAACCTGGCCGGCCAGCCGCTTCCCGGCGGGTTCGCGCTGGAGAACCACAAGATGCTGCGGGTCCAGTTGCCGCACGAGGTGCTTGCCAAGCAGGGGTCCATGGTCGCCTTCCAGGGGCAGATGGACTTCGACTACGAGGGCGGCGGGCTCGGCAGGCTGCTGAAGAAGGCCGTGACGGGGGAGGGGGCCTCCCTGATGCGGGTACGCGGCCAGGGGCAGCTCTATCTGGCCGACAACGCCGACGACATCCACCTCTTCTACCTGGAGAACGAGGGGCTGACGGTCAACGGGCGGAACCTGCTGGCGTTCGGGCCGGAGCTCAGGTGGGACATCCAGCGGGTGCAGGGGGCCGGGGTCGCGGCCGGTGGGCTGTTCAACACCACGGTGACGGGCACGGGGTGGGTGGCGGTGACCACGCACGGCACGCCGGTGTTGCTGGACGTGGCGCGGATGCCGACGTTCGTGGACGGGCAGGCGGCGGTGTGCTGGAGCACGGGGCTGCAGGTCGGGGTCAACCGCACGATGAAGGTCGGGGCGTTGATCGGGCGCGGCAGCGGCGAGGCCATGCAGCTGGCGTTCCGGGGGCAGGGGTTCGTCCTGGTGCAGGCCAGCGAAGGTGCGCCGGTGGTGCAGGCGTCCTGAGGGCGTGCGGCCGGTGGTGCAGGTGTCCTGAGGTCGTACGGGCGGGGGCCATGCGGTTCAGGGGGCCGGGCGTGGACAGGTAATTAGCTTATTGCCATACTGGCTCGGTGGATGTGGATCTGGTCAAGGCGCTGGCCAGTGACAAACGGCTGCTCATCCTTGAGTGGCTGCGCGACCCCGAGCGGCACTTCGGCCCGCAGCGCGACGGCGATCTCGTACGCGACGGCGTCTGTTCGTTGTTCATCGCCGAGAAGCTGGGCGTGAGCCGGCCCACGTGCGGCGAGCATCTCAAGGTGCTGGCCCAGGCGGGGCTGATCCGGGGCACGAAGATCAAGCAGTGGGTGTTCTACCAGCGCGACGAGGGTCGGATCGCCAAGGCCAAGGAGATGTTGAGCAGTGACTGGTGACGCCTACGAAGGTCCCGACGGCTCTGAAGGCGCTGATGCCGGAGAAGGCCCCGGAGCCCACGGAGGTCCCGATGGCGGAGAAGGTCCCGAGGTCGGAGAAGGCCCTGAGGCCGGAGAAGGTCCCGAGGCCGACCGGCGGCCGGACGCCTATGCGCGGCTGATCGCCGATCTCGATGCCGGCGGGGCGCGGTACCGGGTGATCGACCATCCGGCGGAGGGGCGTACCGAGCAGGTGAGCGCCCTGCGCGGGCACGGCGTCGAGCAGGCGGCCAAGTGCCTGATCGTGATGGTCAAGATCGGCAAGAAGCGCACCCGGCACGTGCTGGCCGTCGTGCCGGGCGACGCGCGGCTGGATCTGCAGGCGGTCAAGGGGCTGCTGGAGGGCACGTACGTCGCCTTCGCCGACAAGGACCGGGCGGAGGAACTGGCGGGCAGCGTCAGCGGGACGGTGTTGCCGTTCAGCCATGACCCCCGCCTTGAGCTGGTCGTCGATCCTTCGCTGCTGGAACTGCCGGAGATCTACTTCAACGCCGCGCGCCTCGACCGCTCACTGGCGCTCGCCACCGACGACTACGTACGGCTGGCCGCGCCGCGCGTGGCCGCCATCGTGGCGGCGGCGGTGCCGGCCGCCGGTTAGCCACCGGCGGGCGTCCGTGGCAGGGCGGCTGGAGGCCGGCGGGCGTCCGGGGCAGGGCGGCCGGGGGCAGGAGGGGACGGTGAAGGCGGTGGCCTGCGGGAACGTCCCCTAGGCGGAGGTGGCTTTCACGATCGCGAGCGGGCCGGGCGCGTGGTGCAGCATGGCCTGGCTGACCGAGCCGATGAGCATGCCCTTCAGCGTGCCGTGCCCCCGGCTGCCGACGACCAGCAGGTCGGCCCCGGCCGCCACCTCGCGCAGCACCTCGACGGGATGGCCGTGCACGACGTCCTCGATCACCTCCACGCCGGGATGGCATTGGCGGGGTATGGCGAGGAAGGTCCGCAGGGCCTCGCGGGTCTCGCGTTCGACCTCCGGATCGGCGGGCCCGAAGCCCGAGGGACGCGGCCAGGCGAACGCCTCCACCGCGCGCAGCCTGGCGCCGCGCAGCTCGGCCTCGGCGAAGGCGAACTTCAGCGCGCGGAGGCTGCCCTCGGAACGGTCGACGCCGACCACCAGCTCACCGCGCGGAACGGCGGGCGGATCGCGGACCAGGACGACGTCCGTCTGGGCGTGCGCGGCCACCCCGTGGGCGACCGAGCCGAGCAGCAGCCCGCGTACGCCGCCCAGGCCACGACTGCCGACGACGAGCAGGTCGGCCTGCTCGGCGGTCTTGATCAGCGCGGCGCGGGGATCGCCGGGCACGAGTTCCGTGGTCACCTCGGCGCCCAGTTCACGGGCCCGCCGTTCGGCGGCCGCGAGCACCTCCTTGGCGCCGTCGCGCATCCACTTGCCGACCTCCGCGTACCGGCCGGAGATCGGGCGGCAGACCCAGTCGGGCACCACGTGGGCCACGGTCAGCGACACCCCGCGCAGCACTGCCTCCTTGGCGGCCCAGTCGACGGACAGCAGTCCGGTCGGCGAGCCGTCGACACCTGCGACGATCATGGTCAGGCCACGTAACATTCCACTTCGGCGCGGCGATAGGCCAAGCCCTGTCTGGTGGACTCGTCGATGCACGCGCGCTCGGTCTTGCTGAGGAGCAGTTCGCCGCAGACCGTCACGCCGGAGTACGTCCGGCAGTCGAGTGAACGGTTGCGCCGGCCGATTCGGTAGTTGTCCTTGACCGCCTGCCTGCACTTCTGGCGCAGGGCCGGTGTGTCGGCGTAGCGGCACTGGGCGGTCAGCGTCCGGTATTGCTGCTTGCTCACTTCCTGCTGCTCGATGCCGTCCCCAGAGGCGGCAGCCGGTCCGATCGTGGCGAGAGCCACGATCGCGGCCACAGCGGCGATCTTCATCATAGTTCCCCTGAGGGAGTCCGTACCGCCAGGGGCGATCGCCAAACCTTAGGCTGATCGCCATGCTGACGCTCCGGTACGACGAGCCCGCCCCCCGTTGGGAAGGACACGTCCTTCCGATCGGCAACGGAGCGCTCGGCGCCTGCGTGTTCGGGACGCTTGAGACCGAGCGCGTCCAGCTCAACGAGAAGTCGTTGTGGACCGGCGGTCCGGGCAGCGCGGAGCCCGGTGGATCAGGCAACTGGCCGGCGGACCGTCCCGGCGCTCTGGAGGCGGTGCGACGGGTCATCGACGAGCGGGGTTCGATGGCGCCGGAGGAGGTGGCCGCGATCCTGGGGAACCCGTCCTACCGCACGGTGGGGCACATTCCCGGCTTCGGGGCGTACCAGAACTTCGGCGAGCTGCTGCTCGACGTGACCGGCGGTTTCTCCGGCGGCTACCGGCGCACGCTCGACCTGGAGACGGCGGTGGCCGCCGTGACGTACGAGGACGCCGACGGCGTGGTGCTCACCAGGGAATATTTCGCCTCGTACCCGGCGCACGTCATCGTCGGCAGGCTGACGGCGGGACGTCCGGGACGGGTGGGGTTCACGTTGCGCTTCGGCACCGCGCATGACGGCGGGGAGGAAGTGACCGCCGAGTCCGGACGGCTGCGCGTCCGTGGCGTGCTCGCCGACAACGGCCTGGTGTACGAGGGCCAGGTCCAGGTGCTGACCGAGGGCGGCACCCGTACGGACGAGGGCGACCGCGTCGTGGTGACGGGCGCCGACAGCGCGGTGTTCGTCTTCTCGGCGGCCACCGACTACGCGCCCGTCCACCCCGGCTACCGCGGCCCGGACCCGGCGGCGCGGGTCACGGCGGCGGTGGACGCGGCGGCGCGCCGGCCGTACGCCGAGCTGCGGGCCGAGCACGAGGCCGACCACCGGGCGCTGTTCGGCCGGGTCCGCCTCGACCTCGGCCAGCGCACGCCCGACCTGCCGACCGACCGCCTGCTGGCCGCCTACGAAGGCGCCGGCACCCCGTCCGACAAAGCCCTGGAGACGCTGTACTTCCAGTACGGCCGGTACCTGCTGATCGCCTCCTCCCGCCCCGGCTCGCTGCCGGCCAACCTCCAGGGGGTGTGGAACGCGTCCAACTCGCCGCCGTGGGAGTCCGACTACCACACCAACATCAACCTGCAGATGAACTACTGGCCGGCCGAGTCGGCGAACCTGGCCGAGACGGCGGTGCCGTACCAGGAGTTCGTGGCGGGGCTGCGCGCGCCCGGACGCGAGACCGCGCGAACGATGTTCGGCTCCGCGGGGTGGGTGGTGCACTCCAACACCAACCCGTTCGGGTTCACGGGGGTGCACGACTGGCCCACGTCGTTCTGGATGCCGGACGCCGCCGGCTGGCTGGTGCGCCAGCTCTACGAGCGTTACCTGTTCGACGGCGACGAGCGCTACCTGCGCGGGCACGCCTATCCGGCGATGCGCGAGGCCGCCGAGTTCTGGCTGGCCAACCTGTGTCCCGACGCGCGCGACGGCAGCCTCGTCGTCTCGCCCGCGTACTCGCCCGAGCACGGCGACTTCACCGCGGGCGCGGCCATGCCGCAGCAGATCGTCCGGGAACTGTTCGCCTGCACGGCCGCGGCCGCGCGCACGCTCGGCGTGGACGCCGAGTTCGCCGGACGGCTGCGCGCGGCGGCCGACCGGCTCGATCCCGGGCTGCGGGTCGGCTCCTGGGGGCAGCTCCAGGAGTGGAAGGCCGACCTCGACGACCCGTCCGACCGGCACCGGCACGTCTCCCAGCTCTACGCCCTGCACCCCGGGACGCAGCTCACCGCCCCCGAGCACCTGGCCGCGGCGCGCACGACCCTCGAAGCGCGCGGCGACGGCGGCACGGGCTGGAGCATGGCCTGGAAGGTCAACTTCTGGGCCCGGCTCAAGGACGGCGACCGCGCCCTGACCATGCTGAGCGGGCAACTGCGCGCCAGCACGCTGCCCAACCTGTGGGACACGCATCCGCCGTTCCAGATCGACGGGAACCTCGGCGCGACCGCCGGGGTGGCCGAGATGCTGCTCCAGAGCCACGCCGGCGTCATCGAGCTGCTGCCCGCGCTGCCGGCCGCCTGGCGCGCGGGCTCGTTCGACGGGCTGCGCGCCCGCGGCGGCTTCACCGTCGGGGTGACCTGGGCGGACGGCGTGCCGGTCGAGGTCAGGCTGTCGTCGGCGCGCGGCGGGACCGCCCGGCTGCGCGGCCCCGGGTTCGCGCTCGACCTGGAGACTAGGGCTGGGGAGAGCTGCGCGCTGTCGCCAGCACGCTGAACCACGTGCGGTGGGTGACGTTCGTCTCGTGCCAGGCGACCGCGAACCCGGCCGCGTCCAGCACCGCGAGCAGGTCGCCCGCGTCGCGGTGGACGAACCAGCGCTCGTACTCCGTCCGGTACGGCACCGGCTCCCAGCCCTCGCCGTCGCCCAGGGCGGTGGTCAGCGCGAGCACCCCGCCGGGGCGCAGCGCCGCGTGCCAGGCGCGCAGCGTCGCCTCGGTCTGCTCGGACGGCACGTGCACGAGGGCCGCGGCCGACCAGACGCCGTCCAGGGACGCCGGCGACAGCGGCGGGCGTCGCAGATCGCCCAGGACGGTGGGCACGCCGTGCCCGGCGGCGAGCCTGGCCATCTCGATCGACAGGTCCACGCCCACGGTGGTCAGGCCGCGTCCGGCGAACCAGGCCGACTCGCGCCCCGGGCCGCATCCCAGGTCGGCGACCGTGGCTCCGGCGGGCAGGGCTGAGGCGAACCGGTCGCGGAAGGCCGCGAACGAGGGGGGCGGTTCGGTGAACTGCTCGTCGAACTGGCGCGCGATGCGGTCGTAGGTGGCGGTCGTGTGCGCAATGGGATCGGACATCCCCTTGATCCTGCCACGCGCGGAGTTATGATCGCGATGACCAACGCGGGAGCCCGGTGCGGACCGGGCTGAGAGGACGGCTGTCAGCCGCCGACCGCCAGAACCTGCTCCGGATAATGCCGGCGAAGGGAGTTTGCGCGATGAGCGACGCGCGCTTTTCCAAGATCTACATCGGTGACCTTCAGGTGCCGATGCGCGAGGTCAGGCTGTCGAACGGCACGTCGGTGCGGCTCTACGACACCTCGGGGCCGTCGCGTACCGACCGCTCGGCGTGGGGGTCGCCGGTCACCCAGCTCGGCGCGGCGCGGCGCGGCGTGGTGACCAAGGAGATGGAGTTCGTGGCCGTCCGGGAGGGGATGACGCCCGAGTTCGTCCGGCAGGAGGTCGCGGCCGGGCGGGCGGTCATCCCCGCCAACGTCAACCATCCGGAGTCCGAGCCGATGGCGATCGGCCGGAACTTCCTGGTCAAGATCAACGCCAACATCGGCAACTCCGCCGTCACCTCCTCGATCGAGGAGGAGGTCGAGAAGATGACCTGGGCCACCCGGTGGGGCGCCGACACCGTCATGGACCTGTCCACCGGGCCGAACATCCACGAGACCCGCGAGCAGATCATCCGCAGCTCGCCCGTCCCGGTCGGGACCGTGCCCATCTACCAGGCGCTGGAGAAGGTGGGCGGGCGGCCCGAGGCGCTGTCGTGGGAGGTCTACCGCG